>NZ_DJBA01000034.1:0-35804 GCF_002435615.1 Clostridium sp. UBA5988
TTCTATGAATAATTCAGGTTTAATTATATATTTATTGAAAATAGGTATTTTTAATAATAAAAAAGAAGCAAAATTTCTCTCACTTCTTAAATCAATCAACATATTCTTGGAATTAATTCTCCTTGAAGCATTCCCAAAACTTTAGTTCCTCCAATGTAAGTTTTTAAATACAGCTTGCTTTTGCCATCATCTAGCACTTTACCAATAATAGCCCCTTCTCTTCCTAAAGAATTTGACTTAATTACATTTAAAACCCTATGAGCATCTTTATTACTTACAATACATATTAACTTGCCTTCATTAGCCATATAAAGAGGATCAAATCCTAAAAGATCACAAAAATTCCTTACATCCTCTCTTATAGGTATATCCTTTTGCCATATTTCCATAGACTTTCCACTAGTGTTCACCAACTCTTTTAAAGTGTTAGCTAGCCCTCCTCTAGTTGGATCTCGCATTATTCTAATTTCATTGCTAGTATCCATTATAGCTTTTGTTAGTTCATTAAGAGCAGCACAATCACTTTTTAAACCTGACTCTATATCTAAATTTTCTCTTTCATTTATAATAGATGTACCATGATCTCCAATAGTACCACTTATAATTATTACATCCCCTTCTTTTATCTCATTTATGTTTAACTGATAATTATTTTTTTCTATATATCCTATTCCTGTTGTATTAATATAAACTTTATGACCTTTTCCACTTTGTACAACCTTAGTATCTCCCGTTACTATTTTAACTCCTATTTTATTAGCAGTATCAGCCATAGATTTTACTATTTTCTCTAAATCTTTAAGTTCTAATCCTTCTTCAAGAATAAAACCAGCAGATATATATAGAGGAGTTGCACCACTTACGCACAGATCATTTACAGTACCACAAATACTCAGTTTCCCTATATCTCCACCCTTAAAAAACAGAGGATCTACCACAAAACTATCTGTAGTTATTGCTATTTTTCCCTTAATCATATCTAATATAGCTGAGTCTCCTTGTTCCTTTAATATATCATTATTAAAATACCTTAGAAATACATTCTTTATTAATTTATATGTTTCCTCTCCTCCACTACCATGGGCTAATGTTATAACTTCCATAGCTCCTCCTAATATTAAATTTCAATATAATTTAAATACATATATAATTAAACTTGTTAACTCATTCTATGTTAAACTTATAATCTACAATTCTTTTGTACTATATACAATGCCACAACTTCCTTCTTTAGACACCATGCATGGACCAATTGGAGTCCTCGGTGTACACATCTTTCCAAAAGCATTACAATCCATAGGATTTTTTATTCCCCTTAATATATCTCCACAAATGCATTGTTTATTTTTATTTACAATTTTATTTTTTAAAGAAAATTTGATTCTAGCATTAAAGGAGCTATATTCCTCTCTTAGTTTATATCCTGTACCCTCAATCTCTCCAAAACCTCTCCAAAAACTAGTTGAGGTTTCAAAGACCTGATTTAATATTTCTTGTGCTTTTCTATTTCCTTCTGGATAAACAAAACCTTTATATAAGTTTTCACATCCGTAATTACCTCTCTCTTTTTTATCTATGATATAAAGTATACCAGCTAATATATCTATAGCCTTGAAGCCGCATATAGCCATTGGGGTTTTATACTCATTAGATAATCTCTCAAAGGGGTTGCAACCAATTATTGTAGCTACATGTCCTGGACATATAAATCCATGAATTTTAACTTCTTTATCTAAAATTAGGGTAGACATAATCTTAGGCATAGTCTTTAGAGAATTTAAAATAAAAAAGTTATTTACATTTTTCTCTAGTGCTTCTTTTATTGTAAGAGCTATTATAGGTGCTGTAGTTTCAAAGCCTATAGCTAAAAAAACTATAATCTTATCTTTATTATTTATTGCTATCTTCAAGGCATCTAATGGGGAATATACAACTTCTACCTTTCTTCCTTTAGCCATCTGTTCTCTTAATGAGCTACAACTCCCTGGAACTTTAATCATGTCGCCAAAGGTAGTTATTATTACATCTTTTTTCTCACTTAACTCTATGGCATGATCTATATAGCTCTCATCTGTTACACAAACGGGACATCCTGGTCCTGATAACAACCTAATATTAGGTGGTAAAAGCTTATCAATACCTGAATTATAAATACTTCGTGTATGCGTACCACAAACCTCCATTATATTTATGTTTTCCTTACATCTTTCCTTTATGTTTTGCAACAACTTAATTGCCAAATTAATTTCCCTTGAATTTCCTTCATCTCTATAAAACATACTAAAAGTCTCCCATTAACTCCTTAAATATATTTAAAGTCTCCATAGCCTCTTCTTCTTCTATTTTTTCAATGGCACAACCAACATGAACCAAAACATATTCTCCAACAATTAAATTTTCTATTAGCCTAGTATTAATTTTTTTTCTTAAACTTCCAAATTCAACTAAGGAATTACCTTCATATATTTCTAATACCTTTCCCGGAATAGCTACACACATATTAACACTCCTTACATAACTCATTTCCAATAACTACTTGACCTATAGATAATCCCCCATCATTGCAAGGTATCAACCTATGGGTTATAACTTGAAATCCACTTTCCTTCAACGCCAACTCTATTCCTTCTAACAAAATAGAGTTTTGAAATACACCTCCACTTAAAGCTACTTTATTTATGCTATATTCTTCCCTCAACTTAATACAAATTTCATTTGAAAAATCTATTATAGTATTATGAAATTTTAAAGCTATACACCCTTTTTCAACGTTATTATCTAAATCCTTTATAATGTCTCTAATCATATTATTTATATTTATAATATAAGGCATGCTATCACTAATTTCCCAAGGATATCTATTCTCACACCTTCTTATATAATCATAATCATTAGTACCCTTTAAAGAATCAATGAAATCTTCTGCTAAGCACTCAACATACAAAGCTGCCTCTCCTTCATAGGACACATCTTTATTAAAATCTAAAAGGCTGGCAATTCCATCAAATAGTCTTCCCATACTAGAAGTAAGTGGACAATTAAAATTCTTTCTTAGCATATTAATAATTATCCTTGATTGCATACCGTAAAAATATTTACAAGCAGCTTCTTCAATCTCCTCTTCCTTTAAAACTCCAAATAAAAGAGATAGTCCAATTCTCCATGGAAATTTTACTGCTCCATCACCTCCAGGCAAGGGAATATATTTTAAGTGTGCTCCCCTAATAAAGTTCTTTTTATCACATATTAAAAACTCTCCTCCCCAAAGGTTTCCATCTTCTCCATATCCCACTCCATCAAAGGCTATCCCTATAACTTTATCCTTTTCTTTATTCTCTATCATACAGCTCACTATGTGACTATGATGATGATAAACACCTAAAGTTCTCACCTTGTTTTTATCTAAATAATCCTTACTCCAATAATTAGGATGCATATCATGAATAATTGTACTCGGTTCAACTCTAAAAATATTTTTCATGTGCTTTAACACTCTATTAAATCTTAAATAATTCTCTTCTCCATCCATGTCTCCAATATAAGGACTTGTAAAAATACAATCTCCACTTCCAAGGGAAAATGAATTTTTAAATTGAGATCCTAAGGCTAGGATATTTTCTTTGAATATATACTTATTATAGTAAGGAGCATAACCTCTACCAGCCCTTATGACCCTACCGTAACCACCAATTACTTGAACTACAGAATCATCAACGGGCATATTAATCTCTCTATTATGAATGAAAAAATAATCTACTATTTCACTTAGGTTGTCTATAGCCTCTATATCCTCATATATTATTGGTATAGTACTTAAATTCCCACTAGTAAAAACTAAAGTATCTATGTCGTTATCAAATATTAAATAATGAAGGGGAGAATAAGGCAATACTACTCCTAGTCTTTTATTATTAAAGGAAATATTAGTTGGTAGTTTATTGTTCTTTTTCTTTAAAAGCAATATAGGCTTCTTATTTCCTGTTAAAATTTCTTTTTCTTCACTATTTACATAACAATATTTTTCTACTACATTTATATCTTTCATCATAAGGGCTAATGCCTTATCTGGTCTATGTTTTCTATGCCTTAATTTTTCTATAGCTAATTCATTATTTCCATCACAAACAAGATTAAAACCACCTATGCCCTTAATTCCAATTATTTTTCCTTCCCTTAAATACTTTCTCACACTTTCAAATTCATCCTTAGATTTTATAGGGTTCCCCTTATTATCTAAGAGGATTACTCTTGGACCACAGGAGGAACAACAGGTAGGCTCTGCATGAAATCTTCTATCATCAGGATTTTCATATTCTTCCTTACATTTGTCACACATAGTAAAATTATCCATAGAAGTATATTTTCTATCATAGGGAGTAACTTTTATTATGGAAAATCGTGGACCACAATTTGTACAATTTATAAAAGGATATAAATATCTTCTTTGATTAATACTATCCCTTAGCTCTTTTTCACACTCCTTACATGTAGCTATATCTGGAGAAATTAAAGTCCTCCCCTTCTCCCCGGTACTTTCTACTATAAGAAACTCCTTATAATCCTTTAGGCTTTTTTTATTTTCAACTACTACTTCTTCAATACGACTTAACTCAGGTGCCCTTTCCTTAAGGTTAGTTAAAAAATTCTCTATACCTACTTCATCTCCTTGAATTTCCATAACCACTCCCTTACTTGTATTATTCACCCAACCTGATAGTTGATTTTCTAAAGCTATTCTATATACAAAAGGTCTAAATCCTACGCCTTGAACTGTCCCTTTAACTGTAATTCCTTTTCTAATCACTTTATTCTCCTTCTATTCTGTAGAGCAAAATTTCATAACCTGAAGTTATTTCACTACTTACTTGATTACAAATAGGACACTTTCTATTTGTAACCTTTAAAGGAAATTCCTTATGACAATTATTACAATATGCCTTACTTAATAACTTTTCTATAATAAGTTTTGCACCCTCACAACAACTCCCTGAACTCATTTCTTCAAAAATAAAATCAACGGAAGAATTATCTATACAAGAAAATTCTCCTATTTGTAAAATTATCTTTGCTACCTTAGTTATATTATTTTTAATACACTGTTCCTCTACCATATCTATAACGTAACTAATTATTGAAATTTCATGCATTTATATCACCAATTATCCTTTTAATTTCCCTAAATACTTTTTTAGTAATTTCAGAAAAATTATCCTTTAAAGTTTTAGATAACTCTAAGGAATAATTCACCTTTTCCACTTCAATACCAACTAAATATCCATGAATTTCTCTATATTCTTCTCTTAAAACTCTCAAAAGATTTTCACTATGCATATCTCTGCAAGGGCTAATAAATTTATCACATTCCTTTAAATTCAATACTGAAACTCTACCAGGCTCAATTCCAAAGTAGGTACTGTCTACCAGAATAACAGTATCTTCCTTGTTAATTTCATTTAAACAATATATATAATCAATTCCAACTATTAATACCTTAACTTCTTTGCTATAGCTTTCCAGTCGGGCCCCTATGAACTCCATTACCTTTACTCCTATACCATCATCACCCAAAATAATATTTCCTATGGCAAAAATCTTTATCATAGTATATTTATTGTTATAGGCTCATATTTATCACTGGTTACATGTGCGGCACAGTTTAAACATGGATCAAAGCTTCTTACTATACGTCCTATTTCTACTGGATGGACCATATCTTTTATTTCCGTTCCTATCAATGCTTCTTCCACTGGCCCTTTTATTCCCCTATTATCAGTAGGTGATAAATTCCAAGATGAAGGTGGTATTAAAGTATAGTGATATACTAACTTATTTTTAATAGACAACCAATGTCCTAGAGATCCTCTCTCTGCTTCTATTAATCCAACCCCTCTTGATTCCTCAGGTATTTCCCATTGCTCTTGATAAGCCTTTTTTAGCTTTAATAAATCTATTAATCCCTCTATAGCTTCACAAAGTCTCTTAGCCTCTATTGATTTAGCAATTATTCTATCCATAGTAGATACCCCTCCACTATAGTCACCACTTAAAGTCATTCTAGCTAGTGCTCCAACCTCCATAGGATTTCCCTTATATCTAGGCGCATTAACCCAACTATATGCTTCTGGTTTATAAGGATTATAGGTGATTTTATTGTCTTCTCCTGGTATAATAGTTTGCAAATCTGATTCTACCCAAGTTTTAGAAATATCTTCTGCTATATTGCTAGACTGAAATTCTTCTCTAATTCCATTTATCATTACTCCAGTTGATACCATTTTAATTGGATGTAAATAATTTTCATATAATCCATAACTCATAAAATTCTTATATCCATCACCAATTTTAAAATAATCTTCATAAGTAGCTGCTATAGCATATACATCTGGTATAAGCTTATCTACAATAAAACTTTTTATTACTTTTATACTATATTTAATGTTTTCTATTTGTGGTATATCAATATTGGTAGTTGTGCCACCTACAAAAATACCATGACAATGAGGAACTTTTCCAGCTAATTCAGCTACAGCTCTATGTGCTTCTCTACTATACCTTACTGCTCCTAAGTAATCTTCATTTATTCTTTTTGTATCCTCTCTAGATAACCTATAATCAGCAGCTTTAGCACTTTCTGTTTTATACAACGGATTTATATGAGCTATATCCACATAATCTGGAAATACGAAAAAATATATGTGCCTTAAATAATTCTGCAAAAATTCAAATCCATTAGCAATATCTCTAACTACTTTTCCATTAAAATCCGGTGTAACTTTCATTGCATCTTCTAGACATAAAGTAGCAGCTACAGCATGATGAGTAGAACAAATTCCACATACCCGTGGAGCCAGTCTTATAATATCTAAGGGATATCTGCCTTTAAACATCTCCTCAAATCCTCTAAACTGACTTCCACTACTTTTTGCATCTATAATCTTATTATTAACTACATTCACTTCTATATTTAAAAGTCCACTTACTCTAGTCAATGGATCAATTACTATCTTAGTCATAATTAAGCTCCTCCATATTTTACAAAAGGCTCTGTTCCATCTGGAAATTTAGGCCCTGCACAGCCTATACAATTAGTATTATCCCCTATAGGCCAATTATCAGTGCCGTTCCATCGACTTACAGGACAATATGCATAGGTTATTGGACCTCTGCAACCTAAAGAAAATAAACATTCTGGATCTCCAAATTTCTTAGCAAATATCCCATTATCAAAAAACCTTCTTCTTGGACAATTGTCATGAATTGTCTCTCCATAATAAGCCTTTGGTCTTCCATCACTATCAACTTCTGGCATACCATAGGATGTAATGTAACCCAAAATTCCCATAGTCCACACAGGATTTGCCGGACAACCTGGTATTCTAATGATATCATCTCTTTTTAAAAACTCTGATATACTAACTCCATTAGATATATTAGGTCTTGCTGCAGTAGGTCCTCCATAACAAGCACATGTTCCCACTGAAATAATATATTTAGCATTTTTAGCTATGGTTTCTACCGCCTCCATTGCTGTTATTTTTCTTCCATTATAGGTAGCAACAGTAGTAAATAGACCATTATCTCTTAATGGTACTGCCCCACAAACTAAAAATATATATTCAGTATCCAAAATTTCAAATATTCTCTCATAGCTTTCCTGTCCCTCATCTCCATTTATACTGCCAAAGAAAATCATATTAACAAATTCCTTTAGCATATATATAACATCTGGTTCATCTCCATTTAACAGAGAAATTACTTCTCCAAAACACCCTGATATCTCTAGCCATATAGCATTGATTCTCCCCTTTTTACCTTGTTGTACTTCTTCAATAGCTCTTTTTGCATAGGAGATAGCCAATTCTTCTTTATTTCTTAGAAAATTACACATAATTATTCCTCTTTTAAATTACTACTATAATAATAGTTTTTTAGTATAAATTTTATGCAATAATTATTAAATTAATTTTATATTCATATTGACATACTTAAGATTCTACTGTAGTATTAACTTAAAGATATCAATTGTGCTCAATTTAATTGTTAGCTATTTTGTATTACACTATATACCCATCACGAAAGGAGAAATATATATGAATATTTATGATTTTAAAGTTAAAACTATAGACGGAGAAGAAACTACTTTAGAAAAATACAAAGGTAAGGTTCTAGTGGTTGTAAACACAGCTAGTAAATGTGGATTTACACCTCAATATTCTGATTTAGAAAATATCTATAAAAAATATAAGGATATGGGGCTAGAAATTTTAGGCTTCCCATGTAATCAATTTGCCGAACAAGAACCTGGTAATAGCAATGATGTAAAAGCATTTTGTCAGTTAAACTATGGTGTTACCTTCCCATTATTTGAAAAGGTAGATGTTAAGGGACAGACAGCTCATCCCCTATTCAAGTTTTTAAGTAATTCTATGCCTTTTAATGGTTTTGATTTAAGTACCCCTAGCGGAAGACTACTAGATAACATCTTGAAAGAAAAATACCCTGAGTATATTATTGGTAATAGTATTAAGTGGAACTTCACTAAATTCTTAATAGATAGAGATGGAAATATAGTAGATAGATTTGAATCTCCTGTAGATCCTATGGATATGATTCCAGAGATAGAAAAAATTTTATAGGACTGAGGTTTCTAATATGAGTTATGAACACTTAGATATTGATAATCAACTATGCTTTGCTTTATATGCTTCTTCAAAAGCTGTAATAAAAAGCTATAAGCCACTATTAGATGAGCTTGGCATTACTTATACTCAATATATTACCCTTTTAGTCCTTTGGAAAGAGGATAATATAACTGTAAAAGAGTTAGGTAAGAAACTTTATTTGGATTCTGGAACCCTTACACCTGTATTAAAAAGACTTGAATCCATGGATATAATACAAAGAATAAGAGCTTCTCAAGATGAAAGAAATGTATATGTGAAGCTAACAGATAAAGGTATTGCAATGAAGGATAAAGCTTCAAAAATACCTGGAAAAATGTTCTGTAGTACTGGTCTTTCTTTAGATGAAGTATCAGACTTAAGAGAAAAACTTAAATTTTTATTAAATAATCTACAATAGAAAAACAAGCTAGGTATAAGTTCTTCAACTTAAACCTAGCTTACTTTATTATTTCTATATCTTAATTAACAAGAATAGTTTCTCTTAGTGTGTACCTCAGCCTTTAATATTTCTTCTTTCTCGTGGAGAATTTCATTACCTAATATTCCTTTAGATACTTCTTCAAATCCAATTCTCTCTACCATATCACCAAATCTTTCTCCAGTTTTTCCGTTATCTCTATAATATAAAATTGCTTTTTCTATTATATCCATAGCCTCATCATATAAATAAATCCCTTTCAATGGTTCACCACGTCTTGGAGTTTTACCCCATTTCCCACCTATAAATAGTTTTACACCATCTTTTTTGCATACCATTGAACCAAAATGACATTTATCTATACAAAGTCCACAGTTTGTACACTTCTTCCTATCTATTTGAAGCTTTCCATTAATAACTTTTGCTGCTCCTTTTTTACAAGCCTCTTCTACTGAACACTTTTTACATCCTAAACATAAATCCTCATTACAATCTGGTACTCTTTGACCCATTATGCCAAAATCATTTAAGTCTGGCTTTATACAGTTATTTGGACATCCACCTATACCTATTTTAAACTTATGTGGCAAAAGTACATTGTAATATCCTTTATAAAATCTTTCATGTATTTTCCTTGCTAATTCTTGTGTATCTAAAAGCCCAAATATACATACAGTTCCCTTGCACGCTACTACAGGTCTAACTCTGGGACCTGTGCCTCCAGCTTCTAGTCTTGCTTCACTAAGCTCTTCTTTTACCTTTTGAATATCTTCAAATCTTATCCATGGAATTTCTACTGTAAGTCTTGTAGTATAACTCATATATCCTCTTCCATATTTCTCAGCTATTTCAGAAAGGACTCTTGTTTCCTTTGAATTTAAGCATCCATCCTCAGTTATTACTCTACATGCAAAGTGTATTCCATCTCTTTGTGGAAGAAATCCTTGCCCCTTTAATTTTGATTTTTCTTCTGCCGATGCTATTATTGCCATTTTCTTCACTACCCTTCTTTATTTCATTGTATTGACATTCTAATTGTTAATCTTTCTGCACTTGTCATATCCTTGTAATATTTTCATGTTTATTATATCTCTGCAATTTTACAAAGTGAACTTAAGATTAGTTATAGTAAAATAAAGATTCTTTATACTTAGGATAACTTAAATATAAAATAGAGACTAAATTAGAAGATGTTTTATTCTAATTCAGTCTCATCACATTGCTTTTTACAAAAATCAATAAAGTTCTTTATAAAATCCATATTTGAGTTTTTTAAATATATAAAATTAAATTCTCTTTTCATTTTCATATTTTTGATTGATAATGCTTTAAATTTTTTACACATCAATGGTGAATTTAATGCTTCCTTTGATACCACTGTTGCTCCAAGTCCAGATTCTACTAAAGACATAATTGCTGTTATATCTCCAATTTCCATATAAGGATTAATATTCTTAGGTTCAAATCCTTGCTGAACCATATAATCTTCAAATATCTGTCTTGTCCCAGATCCCTTTTCTCTTAGTATAAGTTTTTCTGAAAGAATTTCATCCATTGTTATTTTCTTTTTCTTAGCCATTTCATGACTTTTTGAAATAACAAATACTAGTTCATCATCTTTAAATTTTTCATAAATCACCTTACTTTTATCAAAAGGGCCCTCTATAACACCCAATATAATCTCGCCACTAAAGAGTTTTTGGATTATATTTCCTGTATTTTCTACATGAAGTATTACATCTATGTTTTTGTTGCTCACCTTATAATTTCCTATGATAGATGGAAGTACATATCCCCCTATAGTAAGAGTTGCACCTACATTATATCTCTTTATAATAGATGATTCATTTGAAAGATGGTTTTTTGCCAATTTGCTTATTTTATCAATTTCTAAAGCATACTTATAAAGTATCCTTCCTGCCTCCGTAAGCTCCATGTTCTTATTTTTTTTCTCTAATAACTTCACATTGTAATATTCCTCTAAAAGTTTTATATGATGAGAAATTGCAGGTTGAGTCATATTTAATATGCTGGCAGCCCGTGTAAAGTTCTTTGTATCAGCCACAGTAATAAATGTTTCAAGCTTTATATCGATCACAGCCTATATCCATTCCTTCCTAAATTACAATAAGATACCCTAATTATACTATTAAATCTAATATATAAACAGTTAATTTTACCAATTGTTTGTATTCAATAGCTAATTTACAAAAGTAGATTTTATATCTCTATTAATAGTAGAGTTTAATAATCTTATAAAGAAAAAAATATTTACAAATTAGTTCAATTATAAACATAAAATTTGCTCTAAATTTGTGGTAAAATATTCTTATGCCTTAGTAACATTTATTATTACCGTAGGAGGTATTAGCATGAGTTTAATAACTAGTAAAAGTTATAATGTACACTATTATGAAGTGGATGCCAAGAAAAGAGCTTTAATTTCCAGTATTATGAATTATCTTATGGACATATGCTCTGTACAATCTGATAGCCGTGGTGTTGGGGTAGAGTACCTAATGGCAAATAATAAAGGATGGATACTAACACAGTGGAATATAAAAATAAATAGATACCCTTTGTATGATGAGAACTTAAAAGTATCTACGAGAGCAAATTCTTTCTATAAATATTACGCATATAGAACAAACTATATTGAAGATAGTTTAGGTAACTTAATAGTGGATGGACGGTCTATATGGCTCTTAGTTGATTCAACTAAAAGACGTCCTGTAAAGGTAAGCGATGATATGTATGCCGCATACAATATATCCAAGAGTGAAAATGAACGCTTTATTCATTCCTCATTGAAACCTTTAGATAGTTGGGACACTGAAAAGGTCTTTGATATAAGATATAGTGATATAGACACTAATCAACATGTTAATAATGTAAAATATGTAAGTTGGATAATTGAATCTATACCATTAGATATTGCTTTAAATTATGAAATGCGTGAGATTACAGTAGTATATAAAAAAGAAACCTATTATGGTCATAGAATAAAAGTTCATACCAAAATTGAAAAATCACAAACTGGATATATATGTACTCATGATATCATAAATGAAGATGGAGAAGAATTGACCTTAGCCACTACCTATTGGGAATAAAATATAACTTTAAAATGGTATCATAGCTTCCAATATATAGAAATCTATGATACCACTTTTTAAAAGAAATGATTATTACTTAGTAAGTCTTTGTTATATTCCTCATCCTTTTCAATTAACTTCCCTAGGGATTTTCCCTTCATCATATCTATTATCATAGGGGATAAGATTGAAAGCCCATCTCGATATCCCAGGTCAATATGTTGATTTAATGTATATGTATATCTACCTTATTTTTATATATTTCCATTTTCCTGTTCTAAATCTCATGTAAACAAAAAACCATCTTACAAATTGATCCATGAATACAGCCATCCATGCTCCTGCTAATCCATATCCAAATATATTTACAAGCAAGTGAGCTAAAACAACTCTTATTAATAATACCCCAACAAAGGTAGCAACTAGTGGCCAGAAGGTATCCCCTGCACCTCTTAAAGCTCCTGCTAATATTAGTTGTGATGATTGAAATGGTTGAACTAATGCTATTATTTTTAAAGCTATAGATGCATTTTGTATAATCCTTGGATCCTTTGAATATAACCCCACAATCTGCGGACCAAAAAAGAAGAAAATTATAGCCATAAAAGTGGAAATCAATGAACCAATCTTTCTGGTTTCCTTGGCATAACTCTCTGCCTTTGAAAGCTCTTTAGCTCCTATGCTTCTACCTACCAGGGATGAAGCTGCAATTCCAAAAGCTTGTCCTGGTTGAAAAGAAAGACTTAATATATTTAATGATATTTGATGTGATGCATACACTACAGTTCCTAGTCCTGCAACTATTCTTACAAACATAAGTACTCCAGCTCTTAAAACTAACTGCTCAAGGGATGCAGGTACACCTATCTTTACTAGATTATAAATAATATTTTTATCAATTTTAAATGATTTTTTAATATCTAATTTAATTATGCTTTTACCTTTTATAATATACCTAAATAAAAATATACTTGCTATTACATTAGATATAGCAGTAGATATTCCAGCTCCTGTAACACCAAGCTTAGGAAGTCCAAAAAGACCATATATAAGAACTGCATTCCCAATAACATTAAAAAAGTTAGCTCTTAAATTTATCTTCATAGGTGTTTTTGTTTCTCCAATACCTCTAAGTGCTGCAGATATTGACATATTAAAAGATTGAAATATAAATCCAACCATAATAATTTTAAAATAGCTTCCACCTACTTGTAACGTATCATTGGCTGCCCCCATAAATTTCATAATAGGTCCAGTAAAAATTATTCCTAATACTGATATAGGTATAGCTAACATTATCAAACTCAATAGTATTACATGCTTTAAAGTAGTTTCTATTTTATCTGTTCTTTTTGACCCAAGGTATCTAGCAATCATTGCTGTTCCCCCAACATTTAAAGCTTGCACAAGAGACAATCCTATAAATAATGGCTGATTTGTCATACCTACAGCAGATACAGAAGCTGCAGCCAATGAATTATCGCCCATTCTTCCAAGCATCATCATATCTACCATTCCAAAAAGGGAACCCATAAGAAGTTCTAACAGAACAGGCCACGCAATGTTGATAACATCATTTCTTGTAGAATTTTTCGACCACATAAATATTCTAGTCTTTTTTCCATCTCCATTTTCCTTTGAAGCAAACATTATCATTCTCCTTTACAAGTTAATTTAAAGACAATACTTCTAATACTATATACACTCTTTTTATACAAATTAATGTTTTATATTTTAAAAATTATTACTTCTTTTAAAAAGCTTTTTTATAAATTTCAATATTTTTTTCAAATAATCTTCATTTTCAATGTCCTTTATAGCCTTTCGTAATTCATGTAAAGCTTCATTATATCTTTGAGATTTTAATTTAGGAAAGGCACATATTAATCTCCGCTCCACATACTTAGTTTCCATTAAGAGAGACTTATACTTTTTACGAAGGGATATTTCTACTTTATCTATAGTAATATTTTCTTTAAATTCAGTTAAATTTTCCTTTAATTCCTTTAGGTTATTTAATTTGCTATCTGTTATTATACGTAGGTTTTCTAATTTTCTTACTATACCCTCTTCATATAATTTAATCCATATTTCTTCTTTAACATGATGAATTTCTTCTAACTTACGATTAAGATTTACTATGGAATTTATAGATATGAATAAATCTACTAGAAGAAGTATTAAAATACAGATAGATAATAAGTATACTATTGTTATTGGAATTCTAGTCATAATATTCTCTGTGAAAGGATGTATTATCTCAATTAGTACAACACATAGAAATCCAAACAAAAAAGAGTTTCTCAAACAAACTCTTCCTCTAATATTAAATTTGTAATCAGAATAATCCCACCATCTCATTTTAAATAATTTTTCCATAATAAAACTAGTTATATACTCTATAATAGTTGTATAGATCATACCAAAAATAAATACTATAACTACATTATCACTATATTGATTTAGCAATAATAAAACAAAAAGTGCTCCAAAACCATATATAGGACACAATGGCCCATTTAAAAAACCTCTTTCTACAAAATAGCCATCAAGAACAGAGCAATATATTGTTTCTACTATCCATCCTAACAAACTGTAGATTATCCAATACATAAATAAAACAGAAAGTTTATCTACCATAGCATCAACTCCCCCAACACCTAAAGTCAAATATATAACTTTATTTCCTTTAGATAGTAAATTAACAAATTATCATAATAATTATTATACTCTGAATAATATTATATCATATAAGAATACTATTGTTAATCTATTCCACTACATCATATTCACTAGCAATTATTATAAATAATTTATATATTACTATAATTAACTAATCATTATATTATTTTCAAGTTAATTTAAATTTATTTTTTATATTGTGAAAAAAATTAGAAATTCCTTGTATTTAGTTCACATTTAAAATAAAATCTATTTATTAAGTGATAATTAAGTATTTGTATAACACTATTAAGATATTTAAAATTTACTTTTTACACTTGATAATACTTATATTGAGGAAGTGAAGCCATGATAGATGAAATTTTAAAATACAATAAGGAATTTGTAGAAAATAAAAAATATGAAAGATATATTACAAGTAAATATCCAGATAAAAAAATAGCCATAGTTACATGTATGGATACTAGGCTAACTGAACTACTTCCCGCTGCCCTTGGATTTAAAAATGGTGATGTGAAAATTATTAAAAATGCTGGTGGTTCAATATCTCATCCCTTTGGAAGTGTAGCTCGTAGCTTATTAGTAGCTATATATGATTTAGGGGTTGAAGAAATTTTTGTAATTGGTCATACAGACTGTGGAGCACAACACATGAATAGTAAAAAAATTATTGAAAAAATGAAACTTAGAAACATTACTGAAGATCAAATTAATTTGGTTAAATACTTCGGAGTTGACTTTGATTCATGGTTAAGTGGATTTGATAATGTTAATACTTCAGTAGCTGAAACAGTAGATATCATTACAAAACATCCTCTAATACCAAAAGATATTAACGTCTATGGTTTTATTATGGATTCCACCACTGGAGAGTTAGTTCCAGTATAAATAGAATTCTTTGCTTAAAGTATAATAGCTAGTCAAACTTTAAGTTCATGACTAGCTATTATACTAATTTATCTTTTATTATTACGCTTTATTAAGGCATATAATCCACTAAAAGCTCCAAATAGTATTCCAGTAATAGGGAATATAATCCAACAAATATGCCATCCATTAAATCCTAAACCCCAAATCAAAAATATTGCTGTGGCAATAGGCCATACAACTGATGCAACATCACCTATAGCTGTATTATTTTCCTTACATTTTGATGAATATTCTTCAATTTGTAAAAGTGCATTATAGCTATTATTTATATTCCCTACTCTTACAAATATAAAAACTGCAATAGCTACCATTATTAATAATACAATTGCTCCATAATTAGATAATATGTCATTATCATATCCTCCAATTGCTGATATGCCAATTAACGCAACAGGTGACAGTACACAAAGTGTAACTCCAATTATATTTAATTTAGTAAAATTGGATGAGAATTCTTCTTTTTTAATTTTTACTCTTTGCTGCACATGTATTGGACATATGAAATCATCTTCTAAATACTTATACTTGTCAAGTTGAGTACCAGCATAGATAAATAGCCCCACAGCAATAGCTATAAGAATAAATAATGGGATAACACTGAGTCCTTCTAAAGTTTCCACATTAATTTCTGTACCAAATACTCCACCTATTATAATATTATGAGTAAACATTAGTATTGCTGGTGCTAATATACATAACATAACACCAACAGCAATAAGCTTTCCATATTTAACTTTATCCCTCATGTAATTTTCTGCTTCTTCCATGGTAATAATCGGAATATTATCTAATTCCTTTCTATTTTCAATTCCCAACTCCTTTATTAACTCATCAATGTTCCCAAACTCAGAAATTACAATTCCAATAGCTTCATTTTCAGTTTTTCCACTTTCTTTAAGTTCCCAATATTTTTCTTCCATATTAGAAAGCAACTCATCTTTTAATTTTATAATTTCTGCTGATTTTGGTAAACTTGAAAAAATATTTTCTAAATAATTTCTAATGGTCTCCATACTTATCCATCTCCTTTATAAATTTACTCATTACTTCTTTAATAACCTTCCATTCTTCACACTTTTCTTTGTAGTAATCCAGTCCTTTTTGTGTGATTCTATAGTAAGTTCTTCTCTTTCCAAAGGTCTCATCTCCATAAAAAGATTCTATATAACCGTTGTTTTCCAGCCTTGTAAAGGCAGAATATAATGTTGTTTCCTTTATAATATATTTTTCCTCTGATAGTTTTTTTATAGTTTTAGATATCTCATATCCATAGGACTCCCTATCTAGGAGAGTGAAAAGAATTATAGTATCATTATATCCTCTAATAACATCACTACTTATCAAATGTTATCCTCCTTTCTCCACCTACTACTTACCTATTTCATACATAACTATATCTTTAGTGTATATTATGCAATTACTCTGCCTATCGTACTTTATCTGTCGTAGTAATTATAATATATCACAATTACTACGACATGTGAAGTAGTTTTTCCAATTTTTTAATTTTCATCTATATATTTATATAAAAATACAGCATATAAATGTGCATAGAAGCAAATTTATATGCTGTAACTTTATTTATTAATTTTATGCCTTACACTTTAAGTAATTCATATTATATTTAACTATAAATATACCAATGATTAAAGTAATAAATTCTGCAACTGGTATGGTGGACCATAATCCATTTATACCGAATACTTTCGGAAGAATACATAGATTAATTAATACTAATGCAAAACTCTTTATAATAGACATGGTATTTGATATCTTAGCATGACTAATTGCTTGGAAAAATGATATATTAACCATATTAATTCCAATAAATATAAATGCTGCGAAATATATTCTCATACCTCTAGCTGTAATTTCAATAAGCTTTAAGTCTGACTTATTAAAAAAGCTAATTACTTCTTTTGTAAAGATATTTCCTACTAAGAAAAATACTATTCCAAAGGCAATTGCAATGTATATGGCTGCTTTTCTAGTTTTAATTACTCTATCATAATGTTCAGCTCCAAAATTAACACTTATTATTGGCTGAATAGCTTGGCTTATTCCAGATAATATTGCAACTCCAATTAAAGCAATATTACTAATAATACTATAAGCAGCTACTCCAATCTCACCTATCATATCTATTAAAATATAATTGAATAGTATTATAACAATGGCTCCAGATACCTCAATGAATGAGCTTGATATCCCTACCTTGAATACATTTGTAATATATGGAATTTTAATTGATTTATAGTTGAATCTAAGATATCCAGATTTTTTAATAAATTTAGTAGCTATAATTATTAAAGTTACCATTGGTGCTATAGCAGTTGCTATGGCAGCGCCTCTCATACCCATGTCAAGTACAAAAATAAATATATAGTCAAAAACTACATTAAACATGTTACCAGTAATTCCAGCAACCATAGAAAGCTTCGGAGCACCATCATTTCTTATAAATGCCTGTAAAACACCTGATAATATAAAATTTATCCCTGATAATAATATTATTTTTAAATATTCATTTGAAAGTCCTAATATTTCTTCTGAAGCTCCAAATAATATAGCTACATTTTTTGAAAAAATATAACCAAAGATAGAAATACTTAGCCCAATTATAATTGCTATAAAAATTGATGTATTAAAGACCTGATTTGCTTTTTCATTGTTCTTTTTACCCATATTAATGGAGTATAAGGTAGCACCTCCCATTCCTATTAAAAGGGATACTGCATTATATACATTATATATAGGTATAGCTATTCCTAAAGCCGAAAGGCCCTCTTTTCCAACTCCTTGACTTATAAATATGGTATCACAAAGAATATTTACTGACGTTGCTAGCATAGCTAATATGCTAGGAAACAAAAATTTTATCAATAATTTCTTTAATCTCATTTCTGTTAATTCTACAAAGTTCATAATATCACCTACTTAAAATAATTTATTTGATGTGTAATTAATCTAGCACTCTTATCTCTCACAAGTTAATATTCTAAACCTTATAGTAACTATAATGTCAATCATTTATTTTAAAGGAATTTGTATTTCTGTTAAATACTCTTCTTCCTTTGAAGAAAAAGCAGAATCAGTTATGGTAAGTACTATGCCCTCTCCAACACTCTCTAGTCCATTTATATCCATAAAATTTATAAGCTTATTAAAGTAACCTTCTGCATAATCATAGAGTCCTCTATAAATTATCCTTGCATATCTTCCTTTAGTCAAAGTTTTTATATTTTTATAGTTGAAAATCCCATGATCAAAAATTAAAGCAATATCTCTGAAGGTAGTATACCTTTTATTTAAAATATCTTCTTGTGAGATAAAAGCTCCTATTCTTCCATCAAATAAACAAAGATTATCTCCCAATCTATTACTTAATTCTTTTATTCCATATTCTACACTATATATATCTGTTCTATCATTTAAAGAAATATATATTATATCTCGATCTTCTAACTCAACTATTTCACATTCTTCAAGTCTAGCTTCTTCTATACTTTCTTCCAAAAACTCAAGTTTTTTAGATATACTTTTTTTATATCTTTCCAAAAGTTCAATTTCCTTATCTATGTCCTTCTCTTTCTTATTAAGGAGATCAATTAGTATTTTAAGATTTCTATTTGAAAAGTACTTTTTTATATCCTTAAGGGGCATCCCCAGCTTTTTTAAAAATAAAATAGAATCAAGCTGAGCAAACTGTTCAATATCATAATATCTATATCCATTCTCTTCATCTTTATGTCTAGGCTTAAGTAATCCAATAGAATCATAATACCGTAGTGTCTGAGTTGATATATTGTGAATCTTAGCCATTTCTCCTATAAGTATCTTTTTATCCATTTCATCCTCCATAAAATTATATTATTGGATATAAAATTTTTTCTATAAAAATATATAAATAGTTATCTATATAACTATTTATATATTTAACTAGTTAACTAGTTAACTAGTTGTTCTGGCCGTGGGGTTTTGAGGTATTTATATATCTTTATCCTATATTTTAATATCCTAAACAATTTTTTAATTAATATAAATATTATATCATTTCATTGAAATTCTTTCCAAGTTCATTCTATTTCTTTATGTTTTACTTATAACACCTCTATAATTGCTATAAAATACATTAATAGTTCCTGAATTTTTTCTTTTAATGTATATAATCTATTTATTAATTCTTAATATATTGTATAATATTACATATATTATGTTTATCGAAGGAGTGATATTATGAATGAAATTTCATATAGTAAGAGCCAAAATAATTTTATAAATAAGACCTTATTATATATGGCCATCGGACTAATAATTACCTTTGCTGTAGGTTATTTTATTTCCACTAGTGTTTCTATGATGATGTTAATCTATAGTAACTCAGCTTTCGTAATAGGTATTATTGTTGTGGAATTAGCTTTAGTAGTTTTACTTAGCAGAAAGATTAATAAACTTTCTGTTCAAGCTGCTTTTGCCATGTTTATAACCTATTCTATAGTAAACGGATTTACTTTCGGGGCAATATTCACTATCTACAATCTCGAGTCTATCATAAGTATTTTTGTAGTAACTTCTGCCATGTTTTTTTGTTGTAGCATGATAGGTATGACCTCCAAAAAGGACTTATCAATGGTAGGTAGAATTGCTATAATGGGGGTTGTTGGTATATTAGTTACTAGCTTATTCAATCTCTTTATAGGTTCTGATCAGTTATCTATGTTTGTTAATTATATTGGTATTGCAGTTTTCTGTGCATTAACAGCCTATGATATGCAAAAGGTTAAATTAATACATGAACAAAATTACGGTTATGATGCCGCTACCACAAATAAGTTTGCTATAATTGCTGCTTTAGAATTATATTTAGATTTTATTAACTTATTTATATACTTAATACGTATTTTAGGTAAAAAGAAATAAATTTTAAGAGTCCAACTTACATTCTAAATGTAGGTTGGACTCTTTAATATTTCTTCTGCCATTGCTTTATCTTCTATCATCATGTGCTGAAAAATCCAGTCTTGTACAGAATCCTTAATTTTCTTTAATTCTTCACAAGGCTTTTTCTTTAATACTGATAGCTCAATATTCATAATCACTTTTTTTAATTCCTCATGGGATTTTATATGTTCTTCATAATTAGAGTAATTAGCTTTTTTCATTATTTTCTCTTCTTCATAAAAGCTATAAGAAATATATTCTCTAAGCTCACATATTATATCAAGAAGAATTTTAGAATCTACGGTAGCACATTTTGTTATCAATAATTGTTCTATATTACGAGCAATTCTAAAAAGTTCTTTATGCTGTTCATCAATTCTCCCAATATTGGTATTTAAATCATCTTGCCAGTCAAATTTAAAGTCAAACATTTTATATACCTTCTTTTTATTTTATAGATATATATCATTTTATTATAAAAGAAGCACTTTAACAACGCAAATAATTTCTTATACAGGGAAAACATGTAATTATAATTAATAAAATTTAAAATAAATATAATTTAATACTGATAACTATATTAAAATCAGTAATTATGTTAATTATTTACACAAGTATAGTGAGAGCTAGGTCAATTGCTAAATTTAACCTAGCTCTCTACGTATATTGAAATTTAAACTACAACAATAACTAGTCCTTTTAGAGGAACTCAACTATCTGTTGAGTTTACTCAAACACATTTCCACCAAGTCTCCAAAGACTGATACCATAGCCTTTTTCCTTTATAACTTGCATCCATGAGTTTAATGTATTTTTATCTGCATACCACACTTCATGTTCAATCCCATCCTCATCAGTGTACTTGAACACTATGCATTGGCTTTTATTGTCTCTTTCCTCTTTTGCCCTATATTCTTTTACTAAATCTTTAGCTTCGACTTCAGATAAGGAAGTTACCTTTCCATCTGAAGCCCAATTAAATCCACCTGTAGCAATGGCAAAATTTTTACTTCCTGGTACTCTTTCCATCTTATCCATCAATTCTTTTATGAACTGAGGATTTGCTTTTTCTCCCGGTTCACTAAATCCTCCATGTAGGTTGTAACACATCATAACATAGGTCGGACCCTCTATAAACTCTAGATCATCAAAAGGGACATTAGGTTCTAATATGACTCTCAATTTTAACCCAATTCCATTACTTTCATCATATAGCTCCTTAATGAACAATAAGTAATTATTCCATAACTCCATATCATCCTTAATTTGTTCATAGTCAATTTCTATTCCATTAAAACCATACTGAGATGCTAAACTTATTATATCCTTAACATGTTTACTTCTTAAGGTAGAATCTGTGAGCAATAACTTTAAAAGATCCTTATCCTTTAGTGATGAAGTTCCATCACTATTTATTTTATCATTAACAATAGTAAGATATTTAGTATAGTCCTCATCCTTTGTTCTATTATAGTAATCTACTAATTGCTGTGGTATTATCAGTTCATTGTTGGAATCAAAATAAGCTGCAAAATATGAAACTTCCTTTAACTGCTTATCTAAAGACTTAACCTCTCCTTGAACATCTAAATCCCAATAAGTGATCCATGCTGATAAGTTATCTATATTTTCGTCATATATCTTTTTATCCTCAATTACAGCTGTTTCTCCAACCTGTACTTTACCGCTATTTCCCAAGGGATTTTTTTCTTTTGAACAACCATATAGAAACATACTTATTATTAAAGTCAAAGTAATAATAATCCAAGTATTCTTTGCTCTTTTATTCATTTAACACCTCTATATTCTATAAATATTTAATAAACCAGTCTATAATTTTATCAGTAAAATTTCTAAGGGAATAAATTATACTATCAACTCCCTTTAGTGAGCTGTCATACAATTCATTATCATTAACATCAGTTATCCTAAACTTTTTAAATACACCATCATATACATCATCTGCAATATTCCTTTGACTATATCCATATTCTCCCCATGCAGACTCTAAATAAATACTTCCCTGATTGTCATTAGTTACATCCAAATCTTTAGCTATATTAGTACCATCAATGTCTACACTAATTTTATCATTAACTAATGTTATATCAACCTTTCTGCTTCCTCCATCTCTTATATCAAATTTTTCTTCTTTATTTTTACTTAAGTCTAGTGAGAATATGACATTAGAACTACCTTTTGAATTTTCAATAATACTTATTACATTATTCATAATTCTAACACATAAACTATCACTTTGATCATCATTAGCTCGCAAATAAATACCTTGAGAACCTATGATATTCCCATTTAATATTGTTGACACCTTTACATCCTTATAAGTATCACTATTTAATAGTTTAAGGATACCTTTTCCTTCTGATAAAGATGTTAATATAATAGTATCATCCTTAAACTCTGCTTTTCCTGATACCTCTTTAAATTTACTTGACTTTTCTTTATCTCCAATTACAAATTTAATATCCTGCTTCGTATCATCCCAAATTCTCATTAGCAAATGATTGGTTGACCAATAGGCCTGTGGTTGAATTCTAGTTAAATCATAGATTGAACTATCTATTGTATTTAGCGAGAAACCTTCCCTATTAAAATTCATATTAAATAACTCTTTAATCCATTTACCATTTATTTCACTTACCTTGTCATTAGTACCAAACTGACCTGTATTAGAATGCATTAAGGCATATACTTTAGGCACTTGACTAATTTCCTTAGTATACACTTTAGATAAAGCCTTATAGTCACTATCAATCCGCTGTTTCATTTCTTCATAGGACTCTTTGGGAATATTATATTCATCTCTAATATAATCCATTAAATAGTGATTATAATCTCTCGCCATACTTGAAGCTGATTCTGCAAACTCAACTGAATTTAAATTACCTAAGTAATTTGAATCTTTATCAAATACATTTATGTATTCAAGTCTATACCCATTTGTACCTAATTCCCAGTAAGAACTATCTACTAACTCTAATAGCTCATTAGAACTTAAAAATTTCGAGTCTTCCTTTTCAAATTTATCAGCATAAGTTAACATAGTTGCCTTTAAATTGTATTCTTCTATGATTTTTTGAGAAAATATTGCTGTGTCTCTTCTTCCATCTTCAAATAGCAAAAATATTGATTTAGGTGGTAATGTCTTACCTTTTAAATAATAATCCACTACATCCTTTTGAGTAATTGTTACATATCCGTTATCTTTTAATGCTTTAAGCTGTTCATCCAATCTTTTGGTACTTATTAAGGTATCATTTCCTGTTCTATCTACACCAAAATATGATACTGCAATGAAGCCACTATCTTGATTATTACTTATCTTAGATGAATTGTAAGGCTCATATACAGAGAATGAAAATAAAGCTTTTATAATAGCTATTAACAATATAATTAAAATAACTCCTTGTAATATACCTCTTACTATCTTAATCCTATCTTTCTTTTTAGGAGAAAAAGTATTACTTTTCATTGTTTTTCCCTCCTTTTTTCTTAAGCTTACCGGAAGTAGTTCTTTGCTCCTTCTTCTTTTGAGCCTTTATATCACTGGGAGTCATTCGCGTCCCCCATGTGGACTTCCAAAAGGTTACCCATGCAATAGGCATCTGCCATAATAATACTGCCTCATAATAAATGCAAAATACCATACCAAAAACCCATGTAGTACTTTTTCTAAGAAACATTTGAGCAAAACTCATCATTAAAGCCATCATCAATATTCCTACTAAGAAGGTTGTTGGAAATATCTTATGGATAATTGGAACATAAATTAAGTTATATGTAACAACTATTGGCGCAACAATAGGAACTACTACACCCATATAAAAGAATACTGCCATAAAAGGCTCCTTTTTCCACATGAATTTACCTGCAATTATTGATTCTCTTAGCCATGAACGCTTCCACCTCATTTGTTGCTTAAGAAATATTTTATATTTATTAGGTACAATGGTAGAACAGATAGCTGTATCTTGATAACTTGTTCGATGGCCTTTTAACACAAAATTAGTCATAGCACGATCATCTCCAAAGGTTGCCTTCTGACCTAAAAACCTTTGATTTAACCATGCATCCATATTGTCTAGAATTATTTGTTTTTTATAACAAGCTAATGGTCCTGATAAACAGGTAACAGCATCAAAATAAGCCTCTGCTGCCTTCATAATTCTAAAGGCTATGTAATAACGCACTGATTGCATCTTTGTTAATACATTAGTGTATGTATTAGCCACATCAGTCCTTCCTGATACGCCTCCCATTTTAGGATCTTTAAAAGGTTGAACTAAATTTCTTATAGCAAAGGGATCTAAAAAGCTATCTGAATCAACAAATACAACTAAATCATGTTTAGCCTCCTTAACTCCTCTGCATAAAGCATCCCTTTTACCTAGATTATTTTCTTGTACAAAATATTTTAACCTATGTTTTGTTTCGAATCTCTCTGCTTCACTACTTAACCTCTCAATAGTTTTTTTAATTTTTTCTACAGACTTATCATTAGAACAATCATCTACTACTATAACTTCTAGCTTGTCTATAGGATAATCTTGATTTATACAACTTAGAATTGTTCTTTCGATCCACTCCTCTTCATTAAAGCAAGGAATAATAATTGTTACTCCCGGTGTATAATCAACATCTATTGGCATAGGTTTATATAACATTCCAAATAAATATCTACTAAGCAAAAATACTGCTGCAATAATACTATAAAGGTATATCCATTTATTAAATTTAAAATATATAATACTTTCTGCACGCATTAATATAATAAATAGTGTAATAAATAATAAAAGAAAACTAGAAGTAACAAGTACATATCTATCTTTTTTTCTACTTGAATACTCTGACAAAGTTTCTGTAAACTCTATTCCACAGATAATTTCTCCTTCAGATGTTATAGAATCTCTAACTTTTTCACCTTTAATTTTCACTTTCATTTCATAGCCCTCAGGCATAGATCCTGGTAATATTTTAAATTTTAATTTTATCTCATCAGCATTGTTTATTATATTTAATTGTGTTTCATCTTTTAATTCTAACAAAAGCCCCGTGGTAGAAATGTCTATAGATTTTACTAATAACTTTTTATTCCCCTTGCTGCTTTTACAAGTAACTTCCACATCCGTTTTCATTACATATCTTATACCAGCATTCTTACTCATTATAAAACCACTAGGGTCTTCTTTATGGTCATCCAAAAGTTGATATCCCCTACGGTCAATATTATCTCTAATTTCTTCCTTATCAGGAACATTGGATAATAATCGTCTATCTTTACGGGGATTTAAAAGGACATCACGGGTTTCATCTTTTTTTAATTTTTTCATATAGTATCTAACCTCATTTATTTAAACTCCTCATATGTTACAAAAATTATTATTCTAAATAATCGCTTAGCTTTGCAATTTTATACTTTGTTCCGTATACTCCATTCTCATTATTAGTTAAGAAAATATCTAAGGCTTCTGCAGTATAATAACTTTGATTGTTCATGTGCATTACTATAATATTTCCCCTACCTTTAATTAAACTTTCTTCTAATGAATGAACAATTTCTTGGGAAGAACTACTTTCATAATCATGAGTTGAAATATTTCCATTAATAGAATATTTAAATCCACTTTCAAATACCTGTGCTAGCCCTTCCTTTTTAACAAGTAAAGTTGGTGGTCTAAAGTATGGTCTTAATGAATTTAAATCACCTATAACATTAACCATAGCATCATAGGATTTAACTAAAGAAATATCCAATTTATTCTTGTTTGTATCTAAAGTTTCATGATTATAGTTATGACTTCCAATATCGTGGCCATTAAATGCAATGGTTCTAAGTAAATTAGGATTAGCATTAGATACATCTCCATTAGTATCTATGTACTTTGATATTACAAAAAAGCTTCCTCTTATTTTATGTTTATTAAGTACATCTAAAATCTCATTAACAACAGGATCTCCTCCCCAATCATCGAAGGTAAAGAATATTACATCTTCACCATTGGTATCAATAGTCCCTGTCTTATCCATTAAAACCTGTTCCTCTTCATTTAAATCACTTAAATCCACATATTTATTACCTATGTAATTAGATTTCATCATAGATAAAGCTTCTTCATAAGATCTCCTAATTAATGAGTTAATATTATTCCCCGCCATCCTATATCTCCCTAATTGAGAAGCTGATTCCATAGTGTGTTGCAATTCACTTAAAGTCTCAACAGAATAATTCAATGGCTTTTCAACTAAAACATAAGATTGTGTTGCTTCATTATACTTATTAGCATGTCCATTTTTTACATAGTTAGCGGTAATTAATTCAATAATATTTGCTACAGTATTCTTATCTTCAAATAAATCTGAATCTAGTCTAAAGTAAACAATCTCACCTTTTCTTAATGACATATAGGTATTTACAGTAAGATAATCCCTTACAACTTCTTCTGCATTCATGTTTTTATATTTATGATTAATAGGAGATTTAGAATAAGTAAACAATTCATAACCCTTAATACCATGAATTTTATTAATAACAGATAAAGCTTCTTGAACCTCAGCATCAACATAACCATATCCAGGCATATATGCTTTAGTATTTACACCAATCTTCCTTAATAAATTATCTACTTCATATATTTCTTTACAAATCTCTTCTGTAGATTTGTCTAATAAACTTGAACTAACTGTTATTCCTCCATTGCCAATTTCATGACCTTTCTTTAATATGTTAGCAATTCTATCTGGATACTTTTCTATTTCATCCTTAGTGACAAAGAAAGTTCCTTTAGCCTTTATTTTATCTAAAGATATTAAAACTGAATTTAATGCAGTTTCATTACCTAATCCTCTAAAGGTATAGGATAATGCTTTTTTAGTAGTGTAAAACTCTGAAATATTAGGAGCAAGGTTACCATTATTTTTTTCTATTAGCTCCTTAAAATTCACTAAATCTGAAGAATTTTTTACTTCACTATTTCCTTGTGAAGTATTTTTTTCTTCTTTATAACTTTCATCTATATAAATCTCATCTTTATTTGACATATTTTCAGGTGATGAAGTTTCATCATCACTTTTCATTCCTGCTAATTCATTCACTTGGACAACAGTTATTTTCTGTTCATCTATGGCCTTCAACAACCATTCTACAATTTTAACAACAGTTATTTCTTCTCTTTCATCCTTAGTAGATTCATCTATCCCTGCTTCTTTATCTATAGCTGGCTTTTCCTCTTCTTTTTCTCCTTCATATTCAAAATCATCAAGAACACCATTAACCTTAATGGAAATAATTGTGCCTTTATCTATTTTGTTTACATAATTCTGAGCCTGCCCATAATCCTTGAAACTTTGATAACTAAGATAATGATCACTATGAACCACATACTTATTACCTGAGGCGTATGCTGCCTCTAGGACTTCCTCAGTATATGTGGTAGATTTACACTTTAGTAAATTGGGTTTCTCCTTAATTATAGTTTCTATTATCTTATTACCACGACAAAAATCAGTAATTAATTCTTTCTGAGATAACTTTTCCATATATCTAGTATCTGAAAGAGTTTCACTTCCTACTACATGACCTGCTTTTTTAATATTTTTTACTGTTTTAGGGTCTTCTCCAGCTTTAATACCTGGAATAAAAAAGTTTGCTTTTACACCATACTCATTTAGTAACTCCACTATTTTCCCCATAGTATTAGCATCACTAATTCCTTCAAAGGATAGAGCTACTATATTAGATGAAGTTTTTGCATTAGTTATGATTTCAGCTTGCTTTTTACTACTTAATAAATTTAATGCATCCTTTATCTCTACAGATGCATCATACTTATTTTTATCATTTTTAATCATATTTTCAGTATTATTATTCTTTATATAACTCTTATATGTAAAGGCTCCTAATCCTACAGCCACGGTTATAATTATTGTGATGATAATCCAATTTTTCTTCATATTATTTCTTCTCCATGTATTTAAGACTTTATTTTTATTTTAACTTTAAGAATAACTTATTTCAATAAACAATAATTATTGATTATTGAAATGATATACAATTATACCACAATATTTTATTTTGAATCAATATACTATTAATTAGTTCTGTTGAAAATTACAGTAATAGAATAAAAGCTGTTGAATATTACATTGAATATTCAACAGCTTTTTTAACTTAGTCAATTATTTATTTTAAATTCAGTAAGTTATATATATTAATTAAAAACTTTTACACTATTGTGTAATTATTTAGATGGAGCAGGCGACTTTACCACAGTTAATTCTAAAATTTCATCATGTTTATTACCAACATTCATCTTAGTTTTAAATGGTATTTTTAATAAAGTACCTTCTTTGTATTCATGAATTTCTTGGTCATCTAATCCAATTGATAGTGTACCTTTTAGTACAGCCATATAAACATTAGAATTTGAAAAATGCTCTGGAAGTCCTTCTCCTTTATTAAATATCATGTGTAAGTAATGAACATTTTCATCTGAAATAAGCATTTCAACTGTTCTACTATCGCTGTTAGTCATTTGATAAATTTTTTCAACCATTATAAATTTCTCCTTTATATCTTTATTTTTTATAATATATTATTTATACTTAATTGCCTTTGCAGGACATTTATATATAGCTAGTTTAATCTTTTCACTTTCTTGTGACTTTAATATATTTTTATTAACCTTTGCTTTTTTATTTTCTAATATAAAATCTTCTGATGCTATCCTTGTACATAATCCACATCCAATACAAAAGTCCTCTTCTATACTTAGTATTGCATCTTCCTTTTCTATAATATCTTCTTTAGGTAATTCTTCTTTTTTAACAAATCTTGAAGTTATAATTGCCATTATAATAATTGATATTGTAGTTAAGCTCCATCGAATCACCATAAATTTAGGACCTAAAAACTTAGATTCATTTGCTAGCATCGGAATCTTAATTACTGCCCAAGCACTTAAGATTATTACTATATTTGCTATACTGGCTCCCTTTTTTATAAGCATCTTACATACAGGAAAAGCTGCATAAATAGGACCTGCTGAAAAACTACCTAGTAAAAAGGAAAATATATATCCTTTAACCCCTGAACCTTCACCTAGTGCATTTTCTATAGTTTTTTTAGGAACCCATCCCTCAATGAGAGATGTTAGTAGAAGTATTACTGGCATTATTATAAGCATTTCTTTCACATAATATAAGCTATTATTTAAAGCCATAATTCCTTTATCTGGCATAAAAATCAATAAAAACAAATAAGCTAAAATAACAGAAGTTAATAACATATTATTTTTTACTTTTTTAATAATTAAACTCATATTATCACCCCCATGAAAAGTGCTATAGCCACAGCAAATATAAAGCTTAGTGAGTTTCTAATCAATGCAAACTTAACACCAAATTCTCTTCTTTCAAGAGGAAATGTAACAAAACCAACCATGGTAAGAGTTGTTAAAAATGCCACTATAGGAACTATACTAGCTCCTGCATTTATAAGAGAACCCACCAGTGGAAAAGCAACAAAAGCCGGTATTAAAGTGATGCTTCCTACAAATGCAGAAATAATTGTAGACATAAAAATATTAGATTGCCCTAAATAATATTTAATTGTATCTGGTGGAATGAATGTAAGTATTAATCCTATAAGAAAAAGTATTCCTATAATTTCTCCTATCATGGTTTTCATTAGTCCGCTTGACATTTTAATAGAGTTAAAAGTTTTCTTTTTATCTTTAATTATGGACCAAATAAACCAAGTCAATGTAATTACCCAAAGAATTATTGTGAAAATATCCATTTTATTTTCTCCCTTCAACATCTTTACTTGTATTATAATTTGTTTTAATATTATAATCAGTTACCAAGGTAACTAATTTTGAAAAAGGAGAAATAATAATGTTAGATTTTATTTCTATTCTTGAAAATACAGAATTATTTAAAGATATTTCTATGAGCACTATTAATCATTTATTTGTACAAGATTCTTTCAATATAAAAACATATAAAAAGAATTCCGTAATTTATTTTCAAAATGAAAAATGTGTTACTTTTGATATAGTGTTGAAGGGAATTGTCTCTGTACAAAGCACTGACGAGAAAGGAAACTATATCTCAATAAGTGATTTTACTATTGGCAGTGAACTAGGAGGAAATCTGCTTTTTTCCAATAAAAACTTTTATCCAATGATGGTTCTAGCCAAAACTGAAGTAACACTTATACACTTAAAAAAAGATCTAGTTTTAAGACTGTGCCAAAGCAATACTACTTTTTTATCTAAATTTCTTCACTCTCTCTCAGACAAAACTTTAATTTTAACAGATAAAATAAAAACACTTTCTCTTAAGTCTATAAGACAATGCATAATTGACTTTCTAATGTATGAAAGCTATGTTCAAAAGAGTAATGTTATTAAATTAGAAGTAACTAAAAAAGATTTAGCAGAAAAATTTGGGGTGCAAAGGTCCTCATTATCCCGCGAATTAAATAAAATGAGAAAAGAAGGCTTAATAGAATATGATGCATATTCTATTACCATAATAAACCTTGAGAAATAGATAAGTGGTAGACCTTTAACTTAAAAAGTCTACCACTATTTTTATTTCAATATATCAATTGTATTTGCACTAGCAGCCTTATTAGCGGGAATTATACTAGATACTATACCTATAAATATGGAAATTCCTATAGCTACAGATGCAGTAAATAGACTTGGGATTATTGCCATATGCATAAAATAAGATATGATATTGGCAATTATTATCCCTAATACATATCCTATCACTCCACCAGTGACAGTAATAACAACTCCTTCTACTAAAAACTCTCGTTTTATATCTTTTCTTCTGGCTCCTATTGATCTCTTTATTCCAATTTCTAAAGTTCTCTCAGAAACAGAAGTATAAACCATGTTCATAACCCCTATTCCCGCAATAAATAATGATATTCCAGCAACTCCAGCAATAAATAAAGTTAATGTATTTAGTACTGAACCCATGATTTTTATTATTCCGCTGGTATCCATTACCATATATTCTCCTTCAGCTTTTTTAGAGCCTTCCTCATTAAGGGTGTTTTCTATACTCTTAATAGTATCCTTAACATTTACTCCATTTACTAAGGTAATACTCATGCCTTGAACTACATCACTAGAAGGGAAAAACTTATCATAGGTGTTCTTTGGAATTTGAATATCTGGTTTAAAGCTAAAGCTAAACTCCTCATCTTCATCAGATTCTATAATACCTACAATTTCAAAGGTAATACCCTTTAAGGTTGCAATACCTCCAATTAACTCTTCTTTTTCTCCAACCTTATCATCAATTACGCTTTCTCTTAATACCATGGTTCTTGTTGAATTTTCATTATCTTTTTCAGTTAAATTTCTTCCTATAATCTTTGGAGAATCAGTTTTTTCTACCTTTGATGCCATTCCTTGAATGGCAGCTCCCCTTACTTGTAAATCTACAAGCTCACCATACTCATTGCTAGAATATATATATTCTACTGATTCAATTCCTTGTAATCTTTCTACAGCTCTTTTATCATTATTATTAAAACTATTTCCTGTAGCATTAATATGTTCCGCATTTGATGGAGTAAACATGGCATTTAATACAACTTTACCTTCATTTTCCCCTGTAAAGTCTTTTATAGTTTTATTCTTATACCCCTCACCTAATGCAACTATGGTAATTACTGCTGCTATTCCAATTATTATACCTAACATAGTTAAGAAAGATCTTTTTCTATTTCTTATAAGATTTCTTAAAGCAGAAAAAATTAGAACACTAAGCTTCATCTAAAATTCTCCTTCCTTAAGCTCACCATCGAAAATAGACATTATTCGATTAGCTTGTCTTGCTACATTTATATCATGGGTGATTAAAATTATAGTAATTCCTTCATCATTAAGTTCTTTAAACATGTCCATTATTTCCTTAGATGTATGGCTGTCTAAAGCACCTGTAGGCTCGTCTGCAATTATTATATCTGGATTATTAATTAATGCTCTAGCAATGGATACCCTCTGTTGTTGTCCACCTGATAATTCAGTAGGATACTTATTTATTTTACTCTCAAGATTAACCTTTTTTAATAGTTCTACAACTCGCTTCTTGGTATCCTTTACTCTATGACCTCTATAAAGCATAGGTATTTCAATATTTTCTTTTATTGAAAGCCTTTTTATAAGGTTAAAATCTTGAAATACAAATCCTATCTTTTCATTTCTAAACTTACTTAAAGCATCATCTGAAAAAGAACTTATATTTTTATCTAGAAATGTATAACTTCCATCAAACTTTTTATCTAGCAATCCTAATATTTTCATAAGAGTTGATTTTCCTGAGCCAGAGGGTCCCATTATTGCTAGAAACTCACCCTTATTTATCTCTAAATTAACATCCCTTAATGCCTGAAGAGTTTCATCCCCTGTAACATAAAACTTATTTATGTCTTTTAATTTAATCATAATTATTTGCTCCCTTCTAATACCGTAGAAGGATTTTTAATCAACCTATCTCCTATCCCTATAGCTCCATCTAATAAGTAATACTTATCATTTTCTAAAGTTGCTTTTATTTCTATATCTTCATAAGAATCACCTTTTTCCTTAAGTATATGTATCTTAGAATCTTTTTCATATACATAATCCTTAGGTATTTCTATTCCTTTGTAATTGCACTTAACCTCTAAACTAAACCCTATTCTGATACTCTTTTCTGGTTTTATGTAAAAATTGTACCCTGTTGTAGTTCTTCCTGGTTCTTCAATAGGTAGCTCGTCAATTTCAGTTATAGTACCTTTAATATATTCTCCGCTACTAATAACCTTTAACATTACTTCCTCATCTATTTTTAAATTCTTTACATCAAATTCAGAAACTTCTGCTTTAACTAAAGGTTCTTTAGATATTATTCTCATATAGGCTACAGTTGGGTCATCTATACCCTTGTTATTTACTTTCACAACTCCATCTATATCTGCAATTATATCTTTACCTATTTTTTTCTTTAAAGTATCCCTTTCAGTTACTATTGACTTGTTTCCCTCTTCATAACTTGCTACTTCAGTTTCTAGGCCATTAACTTGACTCCTTAACATTTCTATTTGTTGAGAAACTTCTAGTTGCTTACCTTCAAGGACATCTTTTGTTTTCAATAATTCATTATATTGACTTTGAGCTTCTTTTTCTTCTGATGTACTAAGCTTAGATATTTCACTCTTAACTTTATTTAGTTCACCACTTATTGCATTTAAATCTCCTTTTAGCTTATTAATGCTTGTGTTAACTTTATCCTTTTCCTTCTTCGCTCTAGATACTTTGCCATTATTGGAGGTTATTTCCCTATCATACTGTGCTATTTGATCTTCAACTGAAGTATTAAGATAAGAAAATAATACATCTCCTTTCTTTACCTCTTGTCCATCTTTAACTTTTATATCTTTTAATTCTCCTTGTGACTTATCTACAATAATAATTTGCTCATCACTTATAATACTAATACCATTAAATTTTAATGTTTCTTCTCCTTTGATTTCATAACTATCTTCATGAGTAATTGTTGTTTCCTCTTTTGGTCCTTTTAACTTTATAGCAATTATTACTGCTGAAAGTATTATAAATAATACTACTGCAATGACAATCATTATATATTTTTTCTTCTTTGAAAGATTGAAATCTACCTTCAAATTCTTCACTCCTTGTCCTATTTTATAATAAATAAAGAAGATAGAATCTATCTTCTTTATTTACTATACCCTAATTTTATACATTCATTGAATTTTCTACTTCTTCATTATATTTTATTTTTTTAAGTAGGCTAAATACTATTAGATATGCTATTACAATTCCTATTATTCCTGAAACTACAGTTAACCAACTAAAAACTGGAGTTGCAATTAATCCTATTAAAAAGCAAACAGGTTGATACACTGCCAAAGCATATACCGCCATCTTTTTCCACATGAACATTCCGATAGTAATAACTAAAAGTATTATCCCAGATATAATTGAAAATACTACCATACCATTGCTAAGCGCAAGCTCTGGAAACATTTGAGCTGTAGTCTTATTTGTAAGTGGAGTAAAAAGTGACCCAATTCCTCCAAGAATGTAAAGCACTAACATTAATGTGGTCCAAAAACCTCTTGTCTTTTTTTCCATTTTATGATTCCCCCTTATATAATTATATTATAATTTCTAATACTATTTTAACAGAAACTTATACTTTTTTATATAATTTACTTAAAATTACTATTTTTATACCTAAAAGTATGAGAATGGTGATAATATTTATATTTTGGGATTTATCATAAATTTATATTTAAGGAATGAATAAATAATTTTTTATGAATTTATATATACATCTAGTACCATTGATAGTTCTCCTTAATATAATAAATTATAACAATGTTTTTTTCTCAAAGGAGGGAAAATATTATGGCAGATTCAGTAGAACTTAATGGTATAAGAATAACATTAGTTGAAGGTTATCCAATATGTGTTAATAATGTTCAGACATGGAGATATAGTGTAGAATTTGTTGCTGGTCCTCCTACTCCTGGAATTAGCAACTTTGCTTTCCAACTTTGTAATCCAGAGCATAATGTGATTAATTTTGACCCTTTAGAGGGAGCTGAATACACTCCTAATAATGCTCAGCCATGTCTTACTAATATAGGGGCAACAAGACAGATGAAATGGAATAGAAATAATGACAATGTGGTTGGTGAATATGAATTTTCACTACAAGGATGTTTTCAAACTACTCAAATAAATGTTGCAGTTCATGCTGGTGGAATTTGTGACTTTGGAATTATAACTGGACCTGATTGTGAATTGTTACCACCAAATGGTAATTCAAGGGGAATTGATTTTTCTATATTAAAAAAATCAATGAACTAATATTAAAAAGAAAGTTCTCCCAACCTTGGGAGTCCTTTCTTTATTGAATCATAAGTAATTTATTAAAAAATAATATAATATTATAATAAAATTCTATGATATGTAAACCCCTGGGTGGTAAAATAGTTGT
>NZ_DJBA01000035.1:0-40915 GCF_002435615.1 Clostridium sp. UBA5988
AAAAAATTTTACACTACCTTATGACGTAGGGGGGATATATGTATGAAATTTATCGATTTAAGAAGTGACACTGTAACAGAACCAACGGAAGCTATGAGAAAGGCTATGTACGAAGCTACTGTAGGTGATGACGTATATGGAGATGATGAGACTACTGTAGAACTTGAAAAATATGCTGCAGAACTTGTAGGCAAAGAAGCTGCACTATTTGTTCCTAGTGGAACCTTTGGGAACCAACTTTCATTACTTACTCACTGTAGACAAGGGAATGAGGTTATTCTAGGAAATGACTGTCATATAGTTTGTCATGAAGTTGGAGCAGCATCAATTATTGCTGGAGTTCAACTTAGAACCTTAAATAGCAATAAGGGTGAACTTTCACCTAGTGAAATAGAAGCAACCATAAGAAAAGAAGAAGATATCCATTATCCTGATACAGCCTTAATATGTCTTGAAAATTCTCATTCAAATGGAAGAGTTATTTCTCTAGAAAATATGGCTGAAATAAGAAAAGTTGCTAATAAACATAACTTACCTATTCATCTAGATGGTGCAAGATTATTTAATGCAGCTGCTTATCTTGATGTAGATGTAAAGGAAATCACTAAAAATGTAGATACAGTAATGTTCTGCTTATCAAAAGGACTTTGTTCTCCTGTAGGATCTATTTTAGCAGGTAGCAAAGAATTTATTGATAGAGCTAGAAAATATAGAAAACTAATGGGTGGTGGCTTAAGACAATGTGGTGTAATAACTGCTGCTGGGCTTGTGGCATTAAAAGATATGAGAGAAAACCTAAAAGTAGATCATGAGAAAGCTGTATACTTATCTAAAGAACTAGCAAAACTTCCTGGATTTAAAGTAATGGAAGATAACCTACACATAAATATGGTATTCTTTGAACTACCTACTTCTATAAATTCTCAAGACTTAGTTCAATACCTTTTAGAAAGAGGTATAAAGGTTTGTGATATAGAAGATGGCTTAATGAGATTTGTTACTCACTACTGGATTAGTTATGAAAACATAGATTTTATTATAAAAACATTAAAAGATTACTTAACTACTTAATGATTATATTTTAACCTAAGGTTGTAGGTTAAGTGCTTATTCTATTCACTTTTAACTATAACCTAGGTTATTTTTATGTTATATAAATACAATTATAGAAATTATGTATACGTTGTAGTAAAATTATGTTGTTGTAATAAATATATTGGGGAATACTATTTTATTATAACTACACTGGCAAAATATTTAACTTATATGGGAGGATTAATCATGGAATTTCTACTGAAGGGCATAATGTCCGTCACCTGGCAACAACTAATAATGTGGTGTATAGGTGCAGGGCTAATATGGCTTGCTATTAAAAAAGGTTTTGAACCGGCACTTTTACTACCAATGGGGTTTGGTGCAATTCTTGTAAACTTACCGCTCTCTGGAGCTGTAACTCAACTTATTAATGGTCATGAAGAAATCGGAATAATAGACAATTTATTTAATATGGGTATAGCTAATGAGCTATTTCCACTTATTTTATTCATAGGTATTGGAGCTATGATCGACTTTGGTCCATTGCTTACAAATCCGAAAATGCTTTTATTTGGCGCTGCAGCTCAGTTTGGTATATTCTTTACCATTTCTTTAGCGGCACTAATAGGATTTTCATTAAAAGATGCAGCTTCCATCGGAATTATAGGAGCTGCTGATGGACCTACTTCTATCTTTGTTGCAAACTATTTTAAAAGCAACTACATAGGACCCATAACCGTGGCCGCCTATTCTTATATGTCTTTAGTACCAATTATTCAACCAGCTGCTATCAAGCTAGTAACTACTAAAAAAGAGAGACAGATAAAAATGAAGTACAATCCTAAATCTGTTTCTAAAACTACAAAGATATTATTTCCAATAATAGTTACTGTTATAGCTGGTCTTATTGCACCAACCTCTGTAGCTTTAATAGGTTTCTTAATGTTTGGTAACCTAATTAGAGAATGTGGTGTTTTAGAAAGGTTATCCAGCACTGCACAAAATGAATTAGCTAACTTAGTAACCTTACTTTTAGGAATTACTATAGCTTCTAAGATGAAAGCTGAATTCTTTGTAACCTCTCAAACCTTTATGATTATAGGTCTTGGTCTAATTGCCTTCATATTTGACACTATTGGTGGAGTTTTATTTGCTAAATTTATAAATCTATTTGCAAAGGATAAAATTAATCCAATGGTTGGAGCAGCTGGAATATCAGCATTTCCTATGTCCGCTAGAGTAATCCAAAAAATGGGTCAAAAAGAAGATCCGCAAAACTTCTTATTAATGCATGCAGTTGCAGCTAACGTATCTGGACAAATAGGATCTGTTATAGCTGGTGGATTAGTTCTCTTCTTAATCGGAGGTGGCATGTAATGAATATAAATATAGAGTTATTCATGAAAAGTTTAATTGTAATGGGTAAAGGTATGGGCGGAATATTTGTAGTAATGCTTATAATATATTTATCTATTAAAGGATTAGGCTCCATATTTAAAGGTGAAGAATAAAAGAGAGTTCTAAGTTTTAGGGGGAGTAAAGACTCCCTCTAATGCAAAGAACTCACTTTATATATTACTCGCAATTTCAAAGGCTATCATCATATATCTTTCTCTTTCACTTAAGTCTAAATTACCAAGAATTCTTTTTTCCCACTTTTCACTATCTAAGTTATCTGCTGAGTATAGAAATTGAAAAAACTCTACTCCTCTAAACTTGCACATAGCTGCTAGTGATGCACATTCCATATCCACAGCAATACAACCTTCAGCCTTTCTTTTTTGCATATTTCCTATGGTTTCCCTATAAATTGCATCAGTTGTCCAAATTTTCCCTTTAACATAGGGAATTTGTAAATTATCTAATATACTTGCCAATTTATCAGCCTTTTCAATAGTTACATAATCACTTGGCTTCATATAGTGATAACTTACCCCTTCATCTCTATATGCATCAGTTGGAACAATTAAATGTCCAGCTGTAATATTTTTATCTAATGAACCACAAGAGCCATATACTATAACCTTCTCTGCTCCCATAGCTATAATTTCTTCAAGGGTACCTGTTGCAAAGGAGCCTCCTACTGGAGTCATATAAAATCCTATATCCTTGCCCTTGTAATTCATCTTATAAATAATTATGTCACCATTTACTGACCTTGTAACTCCTACTTGAACTACACCTTCTAACTTTGAAAAAACATCCATTACTTTATGAGAAAAAGTGGCTATTACTACTTTAGGAAAACCTTCAATTTTCTCTATTACTTCTTTTGGATTTATTATGGACTCCATGCACTCATCAAAACTATGAATTATACTCATTCTTTCATCTCCTTTACATCTTTCATACTAACTTTCTTTTAAATTCTTAAGAAGTTCATCTACTTCTCTTAGATTATTAAGTACTATTATCTTTTTGTCTTCATAGTTTTTAAGCTTTTCTAAAATCTTAGGTCTTTCATTTTTATTGAACTTCAATACCCATTTAACAAACTCTAAATCTAGCTTTTCTTCACATCCCTCTGTCATATCTGGCCTTTTCTTTCCTTTGAACATAAATCTTCTCTTTATAATTCTATAGGTGCAAAGTAGAGTTGACATATTAAGAAATATTATTGTATCTGCTGAGTTTAACCTTATATCCATAGTTGATCTATAGTTTCCATCTATAATCCATTGATCATTATCAGCTAATTCTCTTACTACACTCTCCCATTTACCCTTTGGCGTCTCTATCCAACCCGGGTTCCAATACATAGTATCTAGATGATATACAGGAAGATTTAATATGTTTCCTAACTTACGTGAAAATGTAGATTTACCTGAACCACCACTACCTATTACAGCAATCTTATTCATATTTATCGATATTCTCCTTATCCTTAATAATTTATTCCATGATAAGCACTATACTATTAAATGCCCTTATCTAAGGATAAGTAAACCAATTCTTCATCATCTCTAACCTTAGTCATTCCGACCTTATTTAATAAATTAATAGAGGGCATATTATCTCTTAAGCATTCTGCCGTAATTACCTTCACAGATTCCTGAGAAAATGCCCATTCTATCAAAGCATTAACTGCTTCATAGCCATACCCAAGCATTCTTTTGCTTTCAACTATGTTATAACCAATTTCAATTTCTCCAATCTCATTTGGACAGCCTTTAAATCCACCATCACCAATTATGGTATTGTCAGCCTTATCAATAAAAATCCAAGGTCCATATCCATCAGGAAGTTTCTTTTCTAGCTGAGCCTTAAATATTGGTAACGCAGGCATTATATCGGAGCTTGGCCATTCTTCATTAAAATTTACACCTATATGATCATATGCATTTATATCATTTTTTAAGACTTCTGTTATAAGTCTAAGTGACATTGTTCTAATAATTAATCTCTCCGTTTCAATTCCTATAACTTGGTTTAAAATCATAATTATCTCCTTTAATACTTTATAAAATCAAAACCACATTCCTTATATAATTTAATGACACTAGCATTCCTTGGAATTACTTCTTGAATAAAGTTCCGCCCATGCTGGGAAAAACCCTGAATTTATAGCAATATTCTGTGAGTGAAAATGAGATTCCACCGTTCCATAAAAAGGAACCTTTCCTCTTTTTAAAATCTCATTTTTTAAAAGTTTAACTAAGGTTGTTCCTATCCCCTTACCTCGATTACCTGGCAAAACATCAATACCTATTTGCCACATGGTTTTACTATCTGCACTGGCACCAGCCATACCAATTATTTCATCACCATCCCAAGCAGAAACTGCAAGCATATCAGGATGATTTTTATCAAAGGCAAAAGCTTCTCCAAATCTTTCATCACCATCAAACTGCAAAATATCCTCTTGTTCATACCACTTTATATTATAGCTAGGTTTATCTATTTCTTTGACATCTGGATTGGGTAGATAATAATGGTGAACATCTGCTATTTCATGATCAATCTCTTGCAACTTTTTATCCATAACTCTCAATTTGGGATATTCAAAAAGCCATGCTGCATCTTCATTAATAAGTTTTTCCTGAAACCATGACATCAATGTATCAGTTGTACTGATAATTGCTTTGTTTCCAAAACATAGTATTTTAAGAGCACATCCATCATTATCATAAATTCTTCTACCTTCAACAAGTTTATTCTCAACTATTGTATTTACTTCTTTTTCAAAATCAGCTACCTTACAGCTATAATCTAAGGCTAACTGAGTCTTAGCAATTTCTATAATTTCATTTTTTGTATACATATCAATATTCTCCTTTATATTCATAGAACTTTCTCTATTATAACTTCTACTTTCACTATTCCATTCATCTTTTAATATGGCATATATCGCTAAATCATAAAAGCCTCTTTTCTCACTGAAACTAGCTTGTCTTAATGTTCCTTCATACTTCATTCCACTTTTAGCCATTACCTTTCCTGATGCACCATTTTTAGTATCATGAAGTGCTACTATTCTATTAAATCCAACTTCAGAAAATAAATAATCAATCACAGCCTTCAATGCTTCAGTCATTATGCCCATATTCCAATATTTTCTTGACATACAATAGCCTACTTCACAGGAATAGTGCTTTTCATCCATCCTCACTAAAGAAATTTCACCTATAACTTCTCCAACATCTTTTAACACAATAGCCCAATTATAGTTATCATCATTTTCATATTCCAAAGTCCACTGTTTTATAATTTCTTTAGTTTCTTCTACATTATCATGGGGCTTCCAAGATAAAAATTTTGTTACTTCACTATCTGTTGCCCAGTTTTTAAACATATCATTGGCATCTGCAACTTCAAGCTTTCTTAGTAAAAGCCTATCTGTATTTATTGTTTGTGTTCCCCTATGCGTCACCATATAAATTTCCCCTTTTGATTTAAATTCCTTTATTTTCTTCTACTATTGTTTTACTACCATAATATATAAAATATAATTATTATGAATGACTATTATATAATTTATAATAATCAAACTTACACATTTCACCATCATATAGTACTACTCTGTCGTCAACATAATTAAATCCAAGTTTATTAATCACAGTTTTAGATGAAGTGTTCTCTGGCTTTACGATTGCAGTTAAAGACTTTAATTCAGTATTTTCAAAAACCCACTGAATTAGCGCTTTAGCTGCTTCTGTTGCATATCCATTCCCTTGGTAGCTATCAGAAATACCATATAAAATCTCAACTTCATTATCTATTTCAGCTTTTGCATGAACTCCCACAACACCAATACATTTATGCTCCACCTTATATTCAATTGCCAATATTATAAAAGGCTCATTTACATTAAACTTTTCATTTAGCCAATTTATCCAAGAAAGTGCTTCTAACTCATTATGCAAGACCATATCAGACAGCCAGTAAGACACATTGGGTTGTTGACTATAATATACTGCATCCTTTACATCGGATGGTAAAAATGGTCTTATAATTAGATTTTCTGTTTCTATACTAATATTTTCATTTATAAAATTAATCCATTCTTTTTTAGTAAAGTTAGAACATATACCATAAGTTTGAAGTGTAGTAATATAACTTTTAATTTTTATATAGTCTATAGTAATTTTCTTATGCTTCATAATTGTCATGATATCAATTGTTTTTTTAACATCATTAGATTTTATATAACAGTAAAGACAATCCCATATCAAACATTCTTCAATTTTATATGCATCTTCTAAATATTCACCCCATTCATGCCACTCTACTTCAGATAAATCCTTTAAATTTTCAATTGGAGGATATGAAGAAAATGAATAATAATAATTACTGCATGTAAATCCTAAATTTTCAGCTAATGCTATAGAACCTTTATTTGAATCTACACAAAGCCACTCAATTTTTTCGTATCCTTTAGCAAAGCACCCACTAATAGTTGCAGATGCAACTATTTTCCCAAAACCATTTTTTCTATATCTTTTATCTGTATGGATTCCAATTGCAATTTTCTTATCAAAACTACAATCACTCAATGACCAGCTTACAATTGTCTTATCATTACGTACAAAATACCCCACACCACACTCCTCAAAATTTTCATCATTACCCCAATTTTCAATCCATTCTAGCAATTTTTCTGAGTTTTCAAAGGAATTTTGTCTTAATAAAGATATATCTACTTTTTCTATTACATACCCTTTTCTCAAAGTTGTATCACATTCCACAAACTCATCACGAGAAAGAACATAGCGTCTTCTTTTATATTTTCTAATGAACTGATTCCTATGAATTATTGGTATTTTATCCATCCATTCCCCTGAATCTGGAGTTAATTGATCCCAAAAATCCAATTTTGAAGACACCTCAGAATTAAATACTTCATCATTGGAACTACCTGTAATTAAATTACACTCACTAGTTTTTATCAATGCTGCTGATGGATTATCAATGTTGTTTACATATATCTCTCCAGGCATATCTCCATTGATAACAGTAAATACAGACAACTCATTCTGAGATTTAACTAAAGGTATTATTTTCTTAAATTCTTTACTATTCAATTTAATCATATAGTCTCTCCTTTGGTTATTCTTCATTTATTTTTGCATATAGCAAATTATCATAATAGTTATTCTCAAACTTCATAACCTTTTTTAATAATCCCTCTTTTTTAAAGTTATTCTTTATTGCCACTCTTTCACTTGCTCTATTTTGTGGATCCATACGAATTTCCAGTCTTATTAACTCCAAATTATTAAAAGCAATATTTTCTAACCTCTTTACAACTTCAGTTGCAATGCCCCTGTTAAAAAATTTTTTATCTATAAAATAACCTATTTCTCCAACGTGAGGACTATCTTGAAATATTTTTATATTACATCCACCAATCACAGCATCTTCATGAATAATTGAATAATTATACTCAAGATTATTTTCTCTTTTATACTCTCGTCTCTCAATCCATTCTCTCTCTAACTCAATACTTTCAGGTATTGTTGCATAATAAAATTCAAACTTTCCTTCTGTAAGTATTCTAAAGAATTCCTCAGTATCTTCTATTATTGGATACCTCAAATTAATCATAAAATTCCTCCTAAATACATTTTTTCAAATTCATCTAAATTTTTGTAACATTTAGTCTCCATGCCAAGTGTTTCATAGTTCTTTTTATATTCTTCCATTGAATTATCAAATTCTTCTGCTGATAAAGCTAAGTTATCTGGAGTGATATTTTTCATTAGGTCTGTTCTAGCAATATCGTATTTACTGTACATTTCGTCATAGAATTGTTGGCAACTGGCAGCTGTCATCAATGATAAATAGGTATCACCCTTTTCAGCAGCATGATACATTTTATTCTTCCAATTAGAATAAATTTCTTCATATGTGCCAATAATATCAGCTTGGGAGATTACCTTTTTTGAAATAACTTTATCCTTCATTTCCTTTGCAAAATCTTTTAGTGCTTTCATTAACATTGTTGATGATTCTTTAATCTCTTGAATACTTGCCGCTTTGATTAAATTCCAATATAATTCATTAAAACCTATGGGAAGATATTTCATTGTAGAAATTTCTTCTGGGACTCTTTTAACACCTCTTTTTACATATGACTTATTATACATATAAATAGCAAACTCAATATAATATAAAATACTTGCTGCCTCATATCTACATTCGCCGTATTTATTACTCAGCATTATATTTCCATATCCTTTCACTGCTTCATTGACAAAATTTTCAGCCTTCTCAATATCTTCTATTGAATATTCTTCATTTAGTTTATTTATAACAACTGATCTTAATTTCATATATTTCTGCATGTACTTCTCATCATTACAGTAAACAATATCTAACTCTATTAGTTTTGTAATATAGGGATCATTATATTTTGACATTTCCTCGAGTCTATTCCACGGAGTACAATATATATCAAAAGCTACATCCTCAATGATAAAGCACGATGCAACTTTCCAACCACTATCATCATTAATAACGATACATAAGTCTAAGTCGGATTTTTCATAGATATCACCAGAATGGAACGAACCGGCAATTCCTATTAATGCAATGGAGCCTGGACATACATTTTCTGCCTTTTTGATAATAGCTTCAATTATTCTATGGTTTCTTTCCTGCAATTTCATTTTTATATATGCTTCCATAAATTCTCCCTCCAGTAATTAGTAAACATTGTTAAATTCGCAATACCCTATAATCCCCATTCCTCAATAATACTTACTTTCTTGTTTGTAGCATCAAGTTCAATCTCACACCCTATTGGTAGGGTAAACATAGGATGTGTATGGCAACAATCAAAGTCTGCGATAAATGGTAGTCTTTTATCTCCCAACACTTCTAATAATATTTCATATGGTTTTCTACCTGTCTTTAAGTCGTCAAACAACTCATGTTTTCCAAGGATTATTCCCGAAATTCTATCAAATTCATGTAAATTCCTCCTGTCAGATAATAACTTCATTCCTTTAATTCTTGTAGACTGTATCTTTCATATTATTTATATCACTATAGTTCATATATCATATACCAATTAAATAGATATCTTAAATAATATACTTTTCCATAGCTATCTGTGGTAAAAAGAAGTCCTCTCCTCTTAAAGTTCTATCCAATATCTTAATACTTCCTTACCTGATTCCTTTGAAATTACAGTGTTTTCTAACCTTCCACCATTGTACTCAATTATCTTTTTAGAACCAATATTATCAAAGTCACATGTTACTAAAACTGTTCTATGTCCTAGCACCCTTGCTTTTTCCAATATTAAATTTAATATTAACTTTCCATATCCCTTTTTTCTATACCTTGGTGATATATCATAACCAATATGTCCACCTTCTTCATAGTTTGTCTCATTAAGCTCATATCTTAATCTAACAGTTCCTAAAATATCCTTGTTTTCATTTAAAAGCCACCATTCTGATGATGCAACGTGTCCCACTTCTAGATTAACTCCTTTTTCCCTCTTCTTAAGATAATCTAAATAGCTTTTAAAATCATAATTTGCTCTAGAATACCTTCTATCAATCACATCTTCCTCATTTTTATTATAGTCATTAAACATTTCAATAAATTTTTCTTCAAGACAAAGGTCTGGCTGTATCAATTCAATCATCATTTACACCTCAATTCACAATGAATTTAATATTTACTTCTCTGCTACAAATAAAAGGTGATTACTTGTACCTAAAAACTCAGGCTTTTCACAGCAATAATAATGATAGTTAAGCCACTTACTATAACTTTCCTCATCCATATTATTTATTTTATCTTCCAAAAGTTCACTTAATCCATCTGCAGCAATCTCTGACGTAACTTTTAAGTCAGATTCTCTTAATAGCTTTCTACACTGGTCTACTGTATGGAAAACAAAAGGAAAGTCTACAACTTTAAAGGTGTCATGATTATAGTTATTTCCCTTTAAAAAATCTTCTTCATAGAGCATAGTTTCCGTAGTAATAACCATGTCATTTGATATAAATGCAAAGAACATCTTTCCATCCTTCTTACAAACTCTTTTTACTTCTGCTATGCACTTCATCCTATGTTGAATTTTTGACAAATGATATAAGGGACCAAAACATAATACAATATCATAAGTTTTATCTTTAATCATAGATATATCCATTGCATTACCTTGAAATACTTCCATGGACATTTGAGAATCAACTTTTCCCTTTATTTGCATAACATGTTTTTCAACTAGCTCAATGGCAGTTACATCAAATCCCTTTTTTGCAAAGTACAAGCTATATTCTCCTGTTCCAGCTCCTAAATCAAGTATTTTCATACCTGGTATAAGATTTTTTTCAATCTGCCTTACTGTTGTTAAAAACTCCACTTGCCTTGCCTTTGTAGATAATCTTGAACCTTCATCAAAAATATCATAAAGAGCTGAAACTCTATCATCTTCCTGTTCTATCTTTGAAATATCCTCTATCTTCATCTAAATACCACCTTACCTAAAATTGTGAGTCTGCCCCTTTGTGATTTTAAAAATTAAGGCTAACTTATAATTAATATATTTCTGTAGCATCCCTCGGTAATTCTTTGATATGCTTTATAAACTCAAAGCTTCTTTTAGCTTCTTCATAATTATATTCATATCCAAATATTTTACCTACTTCAGGTGCAATCTCTTCAAATAACTGGCATGTTGTAATTAATGCATTCCAAGAGGAATCATAATCACTCATATTAAAGGTACTCATTAACCTTGTCCATACATCTAAATCCAAATATTCTTTTAAATATTTATTTGCTTTCCCTATACTTACTTTAAATTCTGTTTGAATACCAACCTTCCAAGATAACATAGTTAATAATTCTTGTCGTACATAACTATTCATTACTTCTATTATAAATAGAATTTCTTCCCTCCAAAGTCCCTTTGCACAGTATGGTGCTACCCACCAAAAATTATTACATCGACTAAAATATTGTCCATAGGTAGGTCTTTTAACCCAATAATCTTCATCAGTTGTTGATGGTATTTGTGGTAAACAGCTGTCTTTATCAAGTAAAGGAACAGTTAACTTATCTTTTCCATATTCCTTTATTAGCATCTCCATAGGCTGAATATGCAAGTCAATTCTATTTCCATCTGTAAACTGCATTAAATAAGTATAACCATTTTTAAAATCAACATCTATTCCTTGCATTTTATCAAGCTTATCAGGTTCTTGGAAAATAATTGGCTCACCAAAAACACTTGTCCATCCTTCATCTCTCAGAAAAGATTCTGTTTCAGTAACTACATAAACAATGTCATAGTCCTGAAAAATATCTTTTTTCACATTAGGGTTTGCCCGAGAACCATTCATATAAACAGCTCTAATTCGGCTATCTCTATTTGCAACACCTAATATTAAATCAAACATTTCCTTTTCATTTCTCATAAAATTTTCTCCTATATTTATTTAATATAATTGCTTATGATTTATAATCCTTCTTTAATATAGCTAATACAATATCATCCACAAACTCACCTTTCATAATGGTTCTTTCTCTAAAAATACCCTCTTGAACAAAGTTTGCTTTTTTTAGAGCTTTTACAGAAGCTTCATTACCAAGGGTTACAGTAGCTTCTATTCTATTAAAGTTCATTACTTCAAACCCGAATTTCACCAAAACCTTTATAACTTCAGTTGCATATCCTTTATTCCATTCATCACGATTAAAGCCATATCCAATCTCGCTTCTTATTGAATCATCATCAAAGCTCCCTAAATTACAATATCCAATGATTTTATTATCATTCTTTCTTGCTACACCCCATGTAATCTCTTCTTTATTTTTAAATTCATTTTTGTAATGATTTATTATGGATAGTGCATCATCTTTAGTATTAATGGGTGTAAACCAATCATATTTAGCAACTTCAGGATCACTATAAATCTTAAATATCTCTTCTACATCTTCTGGATTTACCTCTCTAAATATTAATCTATCAGATTCTAATTCTGGAAATACCTCAAAGCACGACTTGTCAATTTTCATTTCATTCATAATATTATGACTTGTCACTTAGTATCACTCCTCTTTTTTTTAATTAGGCAAGTTCGAACTATCTTATAATTTTCAAATTACTTCTAGTAAATAATCAATCTTATATTTTACATATCTTTTCATAACTAACAAGTGTCATTCTTTCATTTATCGGTATTAGATCACCAACTTTTTTATATCCTAATTTTTCGTATAGATGACAGTTGCCCTTTTCCTGAAGTATTGTATCTAAAATCCACTTCTGTGCTTTAGGATAATAACTTTCTATTTGTTTCAATGCTTCTTGTGCAATTCCCCTATTTTGGTATTCTGGAAGAACACATAAAGCTGATATCTTATAAGTCATTTTCGCTAATTCTGTTACTCTAACCCAGCCAACATTAACGTCGTTCAGTTTAAAAATATAAGCTGTAGTATTGGCTCTATCCATCTTTTTTTTAACCATATCAATACTTTCCATTGCAGGATTTACATCATAATCATGATATTTGTCAAGCAATTGTTTAAATGACCTTTTTTGTATAGCATGGACAACATCTGCAATATCACTTGAAATCTGCATCACCTTTAGCATTTCTACTCCTCCTATTTAAATCTACTTATTTCATTCAATACTTCTCTAGCTGTATTTGCAATATTCTCATATTTAGGTATATCAATTAGTCTAAAGTACAGGCTTTTCAAAAATATATTTACATTAAAATCAATGACCAAATCTTCTGGATATCTTCCCACTTTTTCTATTTTGTTGAACCCCTTAACCCAAGCTTCTATTTCTTCTATTGGTATTATTTCTCTTTCCAATATAGATTTAACAGCTGTAATTATACGTTCATCCTCAAAATGAATGTAACCATAATAATTTATATTTATCTTTTTATAAAATGCATCTAGTATATTTTTTAATCTCTCATATCCAATTTCTTCACATCTAGCAAATTCATCAAGAGCATCAGCACCATGGGCAGCTCCATGAGCCCATCCTTTAACTTCTATATATCCTCTAACATCCTTATCTTCATTATAAAATTTCAAAAGAGTATCGAAGGCCTTTTCCATATCACTTTTAGATAAGAACTTATCCCTTCTATGTCTATAGATGCATGCTGCAACTATTTCACTTGAAAAGGTTCTACAGAAAACCGAATCATCAATGTTACCTAAACCCTTAAGAATATGATTTTCATCTAAAGCTATCCACAATAGCTCATTAACCTGCTTCCCTGATAGCTGATTTTCATATATCCAAGTAAATAAATTGGAAAGTATAAGATCATCACGCAATTCACTATCAATATCACCTATATTATCCATCATTTTTAGGGATAACTCATATGGATCTACACCTTCTGGAACTTTATATTCACTTTCCTGTATACTCTTTAACAATTGTTTTAATTCTTGTTTTTCCAACTTATATTTCTCCCCTTTGACCTTTTATTAAATCCCCGTAATACCTATTTAATCTATATATAAATCCATAAGAATTTCATCATCATAAATTCCATCTATGTTAAAGAAGTTTCTATGAACTCCCACTTTTTCAAATCCAAGCTTCTCATAAAGATGTTGAGCTTTTATATTGCTAGCTTTAACACCTAAACTTATAGTTTTTATAGTCTCATGCTTCTTAGCAAAGTCTATTAATACTTTCATAACTGTAGTGCCAATTCCCATGCTCCAGTATTCTTTTTTTACTGAAATAGCTAATTCACTATTATGGGCTATTCTTTTTCTATTGGGAGCACTAACTTGAGAAACACTAACTATTTGATTATCTATAATACCTAGGAGCATAAGATCATTATTATTTTCATTTATATTTTTAATATACTCCCTCTCCTGTTCTACAGTAAGTCTAAACTCATTCTTACCAAATAGAAGGTTATCACTTTCTCCACCAACTATATTTAGATACTCAATCATAGCCTCTGCATCCTCTTCTGTTGGTTTTCTTAATATGAGCACCTTGTCATTTTCTAATTTTACTAGCTTTAATATGTCATCCTTCATACTCATCACTTCTTTCATTTACCCTTATGCTTCTAAAAATCTTAAAACTTCTTTTTCTATATTCACAAAATCCATAGCTGCTATATCTTCCACGGTATATCTCTTACTTAACTCACCTATCAGCTTAGCTCCTAAGAAATACCCCACATCACTGATACCTAAAACTTTGAACCAATCACCATAAAAGTCTCTAGTTCCTTTTTCTTTGTCCTTTAAAGCTTCTACATATTTTAATTTAAGTTCTTTTTCTAACTCTTCACAGTCAATGCTCCACTGCTCTCCCCTAGAATCAACGATACTCTCTCCTAATACTTGTTGAAAATATTGGGCAAAGCCTTCCTCATATATATTCCAGATTCCTTCATTATACTTACTCTGATCTACCTGCTTTGGTAATTTTGATTCACCTCTTATTTGAAAGTGAACTACATGACAAAGTTCGTGACAAACTAAAGCATCTATTTTCTCCTCCTGTTGCCATCCAAGCTTTGCAATCTTATCAACACCAAAGAGCATAGCTCTTTTCCCCTCATATTCATCTACCCATCCAGCAGAATTTAATAATCCCCTATATAGCACTATATTTATATCCATTTCAATATGAAATATAGCCTTAACTTTTTCTTCTATACCATTAAAAGTCTTTAAAAGATTCTTATAGCCTTCTATCATATTAGGAAAGTCCTCCTCAGACCTATTAAATACCATAGTTAGCCCCATTTTCTTCCAGTTATACCCTTCTGATTCATAGTCTTCTTTACATTTTCTCCCCATCTCTGGAAAATTACTATTGTAAAACTTCTCCCATAACTCCATCTTTTCCTTAGGCTCTTTATTTAAGTTTTCTTCCATAAATCCCTTATAATCCTTAAAAGTATCTATAATGTTTATCATCATAAGTCACCTAGCTTTCTAAAAATTCTAAAAATTACTCTCTCTCTTTAATCCCTACTGAACAATTCTATAATCAAAATTATCTTCAACAATCTTATAACTCTATTACCATTCCATCGTAAGCAAAGCTAATATCTTCATAATGATTTTCTAGCTCTAAATAATCATCATAGGATTTTCCCCAATCTTCCTCAAGATGTGTCATTATAACCTTTTTTATATTATATTTATTCTTTAACTCCACTATCTCATCCATTACAAATAATTCTTCTCTTAAAGGATTGTCCTCTTCTAACTTAAAGTCACCCTTTAAGACATCACCAATAACTGTATTACCTATAATCATTACATAAGCATCCTTAAAGATTCCATTCACTGGGAAAGGTTTTACATCACAAGGAGCATATATAAGCTTCTTTTCTCCTTCTTCAAAAACAAATACTGTAGCAGATTCAGCCTTAATTAGAGTTATTTTTATTTCTCCTATTTGTATTGAATCATTAACCACATGTCTTTTTATTAAATTTCTTATTTTTTCATAGTAGTCAAAATATGATCCATGCTTTGAGCGTATGGAATTTAAATCTTCCATTACGTGTTTCATAGCTATAACTTCTATGGGACTATCACATTCTATTCCTTGGGAAATATTTAGCCAATTTAGTCGAAGCTGTTCAAAAACTCTCATACCAAGGGTATGATCTGGATCCATATGACTATATAAAACTCTATCTATTTCCTTAATTTCTCCATAATTTAAGCTTTGAGCAATATCCTCTGGAGTGTCTATAAGTAGCTTAGCTTCTTCTAAATATAAGCTACATCCAAATCTTGCATAAGGATTTCCCTTCTTTCTTGCCTCCATACATACTCTACAGCAGCAAAGTGGCTTTGGTAGAGCAACACATCCTCCACTACCTATTATTTTAAAAATCATAGTTATCCCTCCTATCTTCTCTCTAGCTATAATTAGATTTTTTATTATATATGTTTTAATAAAATTTCTACATTAAATTTACTTGCAATCTTAGATTCCATTAGGGAAGATTAATGAGTTTTATTTATTGAAACTTATATATCACGTATTTTTAGACTATTTTCTGTGTATAACTTTGTTAATAATTCATGATATTAGAAGATTCCGAACTAATCTATCAATATTAACTCATATAAATTACACTCGTGTACTCTTTTGAATGCTTTTTTAATAGTATCTTTATCTTTACCTATGTAGTGAGCAAAACTACTGCATATAAATAATTTATTAATTTTAGATTGTGTAATTATATCGCATTCATCACCTTCAGCATAAACATGGAGGTAAGACTCTTTCCAATTAAATCCTCTATTTTTATACCAATCATTTACCCATTTATCATCTCTTGTCCATGCTTCAATTTTCTTTATACTTTTGCTTTTCAGCCTATTTATTGCTTCATTTAACAACAAGGTTGCAACACCTAACTTTCTAAATTCGGGTAAAACTGCTATATGCCATATAACACCACCTAATTCATTAGAATTATAACAAACCGTTCCTTTATCAGTCTCATACTCTATGTCTATTAAGCCTATAATTTTATCATCAACCTCTGCCACTAACTCAACGGAAGGATTTTTATAGTGTTCTTTTTCACGCAGTACATTATCAAAATATGCACTATCTAAAAAGGATAGAACTCTACACCTTACCCATTGAGAATTATCAGTATCTATATATTCTCTTACTTTCATTTATATCCCCCCAAATAGTTTGCTTCGCCCTATTCTTACGATTGCGACTTTCTCATCCATAATACTTTGACTTTCTCTCCTGCAATCTCGCCATCATATTCACTAAATACTTTAAAGCCTGATTTCTCATAAGTTTTTATTGCTCTTTTATTAAATTCAGCTACTCCTAACCTTACATAATCGCCTTTATATTGATGATATTCTACTGCAAAATTAACACAAGCAGAAACAAATTCCTTTCCTAAACCTATTCCTGTTAAATTAGGTTTCAACCCAAAACCAATCCACATTTCATAAATTATATCAAGATTATCTTTCACTGTATCCATATCAACATAACCATCATCATCTGAATCTTCTTCAACTTCTCTAAAAAAATTTATAGCTAATTCCCCTACTAAAATTTCTTTTTCATTTAAAACTGCAAATTTACTGAAACCCCAATCTTTCTTTTCCAGTAAATCTTCTGCCTCATTACAATAATCATATATGGAATATTCATTTTCATATTTCCATTCATTAATCATTGTTTTTGCATAATTATCATTCATAGGTACAAACCTAAACTTCATATTAAAACCCCTTAATAAATCTATCTTATATAATTAACATAATAAGTATCATATGGTTCTTTTAATACATATCCAAGCTTCTGAGCTAACTTAACAGACTCAAGATTAGCAGCATCCCAACTAGGATACTTCCCCTTGCTAATACAGTCTAAAATTAATGCAGCAGCTGCTATAGTTGCTAACCCTTTCCTTCTGTATTCTGGAAGTGTATCAACTTCAATTTCGATTCCTTCATCGTAAACACTATAAGATGACGCTGCCGATACAATCTTTTCATTATGCAAAATACAGAATCCAATGCCTATATTGATATAATCATCTATGGATTTAAACTGACTTGTAAAATCTTCTGATAACTCTTGTAGTGATGGATTTTTTGCTAAAGATTTATCTATTTTTTTTAACTCATATCCTTCAGGTAATGTTGATAGAAATGTATTTAAATGATCAACATCTAAATTCTTAATAGCCCTTTTAAATCTATAACGTTGAAACTTTTCCATACGTCCCTTATGAATAATTTCTATACGTTTTTTCCACTCTTCAGTATCCACGATAACTAAAATATTCTCAGGCAAATTATATAATAGTTCTTCTGCTTCCCTACTGTTAGGATCTCCTGCATAAAATGCAAAAACCCCTACTATAACCTGTACAACTGTTGGTTTTTCAATGTCATCAACCCAGACTTTTCCCATATGTCCTTGAAGGCATGAAAGAATAAGTGTACAATCTATATTTTTAAAAACAGAATATAAATCTTTTCTTAAATTACTATCTACTTCATAGATCATTATATTTTTCTCCTCATTTCAATTCAAAGATTTCTTTTAACCTCATTTATAGCTTCTTAGTTAAAAAATACTCCTTATGTCCTTTAGGGCTATCCTCTAAAATTCCAAAAACCTTATATCCATTCTTCATATAAAAGTCTGGACCTTGAAAATCGAAGGTATCTAGATGTGCTATATGACATCCTTGACTCCTTGCTGCATCCTCTGCCTCTTTCAAAAGTATTGAACCATATCCTCTATTGCGATAATCGTCTTTAATCCACAATGTATCAATATAGAAAATGCGCCAAAACACAGAGTAAGCTAATATTCCTCCTATGACCTCACCCTTTTCACTTTTAATACAACGATTTATCTTAATGTATGGCTCCTCTTGTTCAAAGGGTTTAGACAGTTTGTTATGTTCCGTAAGCATTTCATCAATATAATCTATTTCTTCCTCATTAGGTATTTCTATTTTAATACTTTCTTCATTCATATTTATTTCCCCTTAATATATAAAGTTGGAAATAAGATTAATTAATAATTACTCAATCTTATTTCCTAATTAAAGAATTTAATCCTTCTATTTTAATACCATTTACCATATAGAAAAATGCTGAAACCCGCATGAGCAGAACAACTAGTTAACTAGTTATATATTTAAATAGTTATATATGAAAATATTTAAATATACAAATAGTTTCCTATGAAGCTATATAACTATTTACATAGCTCATAGGTAAAATTTAATTTAAAATCATGCATTGAATCAGCAATAAATTTTATTTTCTTATATTATTTTCAAGGAAACTCCTTTCCACTTTGTTCAAATGAGTAAGTTCCCAGATCTAAATCGCAGATTTAGATGGTCACTTATGCTCCTTCATTTAAGAAGCTGTACTGAGCCATGTATAAGTTATAGTAGAATCCTTTAAGTTTTAATAATTCTTCATGGGTTCCACTCTCTACAATTTCACCATCATCTACTACCATAATTTTGTCACAGTCTCTTATAGTTGAAAGTCTGTGGGCAATTACAAAGGAAGTTCTTCCATGAAGTAATTTATTTATACCTTTTTGAACTAATATTTCTGTTGCCGTATCTATATTAGATGTTGCTTCATCAAGGATAAGAATTCTTGGATTTGCAAGTAATGCTCTTGCAAAGGATATAAGTTGTCTTTGTCCTACTGAAAGCCTTGAACCTCTTTCGTTAACTTCTGTGTCATATCCTTTTTCTAATTTCATAATAAAATCATGGGCATTAACTGCCTTTGCTGCTGCTATGATCTCTTCATCAGTAGCATCTAATTTTCCATATCTAATATTTTCCTTAATAGAAGTTGAGAATAAGAATGTATCTTGAAGCATTATTCCCATTTGGCTTCTTAATGAATAAAGATTGACCTTAGAAACATCCTTACCATCAATTAAAACTTCCCCTTCAGTAGTATCGTAAAATCTACTGATTAAGCTAGTTATAGTAGTCTTTCCTGCCCCTGTTGGTCCAACTAAGGCGATATTTTCACCTGGTCTTATTTTAAAGTTTACATTGTGAAGTACCTGAACATCTTTCTCATATTCAAAGGAAACATTTTTAAACTCTACTGCTCCCTTAATAGTTGGCATATCTTCACTTCCCTCCATCTCATCAATGGTTGGTACTACATCCATAATTTCAAATATTCTCTCTGCTGCTGCAAAGTTAGTAACTAATGTATTGTAGTAAGAAGCTATATTTATGATTGGTCTCCAGAACATACTTGTATATGATATAAAAGCTATTATGGTTCCTATGGAAATTTCTCCACGTCTAGTTAAGGTTGCTCCATACCAAAATACTATGATGGAACTTATTCCAAAGGACATATCTATAAAAGACCAAAGCCAGTCGTTATATTTAACTGCTGATAAAAATCCATCTCTAACCTCACCTACAGCTTTTTCAAATTTCTTAGTAGTTTCTCCTTCAAAGGTGAAGTTTTGAATAATCTTTATTCCTGAAAAAGATTCATGGGTAAAGCCATTTAAATTAGAACGTTTTTGCCTAAATACCTGCCATTTAGCTCTAGCTTTTACCATCATTGTAGATACTACAACTACAAGTACCGGTAAAATTATTATAGAAACTATAGCCAATTTTGCATTCATTACAAAAAGTATTACTCCTATAGCTATAAGATTTAGTGCCTGTGGTATAACTGTAGTAACAGATTTTGAAAACAGCTCTGAAAGAGAGTTTACGTCTCCAACAACTCTCGCTAAAATTTTTCCTACTGGTCTATCGTCAAAAAAGGAAAAGGAGAGTTTTTGTATATGAATATAAAGCTCTTGCCTTATGGTATGCAGTATACTGTGAGTGGTTTTATTCATTTGATAGGTAGATAATTTACTAGCATACATACCTATAACATTTATTCCTACTAACCCTAGACTTATAACTATAAGTCCTACTACATCTTTTACTTCAATATAATTATCTATAGCAATTTTTAAAAGCATAGGGCTTAAAAGCCCTGTACCCATTACTATAAGCATAAGAAAAAGTACTAAAGATACTTTTAACTTATAGGGTTTTACATATTTCACTAATCTTAATAGTATATCCCGACCCTTTAAACTATTAATTTTTTCGTCTTGATTAACTGAATTTTTAGCCATTCTAGCACCTTCTTTCTCTCTTAAAAGTTAGCCACATCTTCATCTGACAACTCTAAGAAATCTTTAAATTGAGTTTGATATATCTCAAAATACTTACCTTTTTTATTTAAGAGTTCTTGATGATTTCCTCTCTCTACTATCTTTCCATCCTCCATATATAAAATCATATCTGCATTTTTTACAGCTGATATTCTATGGGCAATGATAAATGTAGTCTTCTTCGTGTCTCCATGATATAGATTTTTAAGCAATTGATACTCTGTTTCCATATCTAAAGCAGAAGTTGAATCATCTAAAATTAAAATTTTGCTATCTCTTATCAAAGCTCTAGCTATACATAATCTTTGCTTTTGACCTCCTGAGAGTCCAAGACCTCTCTCACCGATTAATGTGTCATATCCATCCTTGAGTCCGTCTACAAATTCCTTTGCACATGCAAGCTCTACAGCCTTTTCTAGTTCTTCCTTAGTAGCATTGTTCTTACCATATTTAAGGTTATTCTCAATTGTATCAGAGAATAGAAAAGAATCCTGTGGAACTATAGAAATACTATCTCTTAAAGTTTTTAAGTTTAAATCCTTAAGATTTATACCATCTAAAGTTATTTCTCCTTCAGTAGCATCATAGTTTCTTCCTAAGAGTGCCATTAATGTTGACTTTCCTGAACCTGTAGTACCCATAATAGCTACTGTAGATCCAGCTTTGATATTTAGATTTATATTATCTAATACATTCTTTTCTCCATAGGTAAAAGATACATTTTTAAGGGATAATTCACCTTCTATATTCTGTGGAACAATTCCATCTTTAGAATTTTCAATAGTAGTGCTTACCTCTAAAATGTTGTTTATCTTTCCTGCTGAAGCCTTAGTTCTAGAGAATAGATTCATAAGCCATCCAAATTCTCTCATTGGCCATATAAGCATCCATAGATAACTAGTGAATGCCACCAATTGACCTACAGTAATCTTATTGTAGATTACTAAAATACCACCTACACAGGTTACAAGAACTACAGAAAGATTCCCTAAGAACTCCTCTAATGGGAAGAACTTAATCCATATCTTTGTATGTTCCATTTGTAAGTCAAAGTTTTTAGAATTGTATTTTAAGAATTTAAGAATTTCATGTTTTTCTCTTCCAAAAGCTTTAACTAGCTTAACTCCAGCAATATTTTCTTGTGCCGTAGTATTTAGCTCTGCAATGTGGTCACTTATTCTGTCATATACATCATCAATCTTCTTTTCAGATTTTATGGTGATATATGCTATTATTGGCATAGTAGAAAGAGCTACTAAGGTAAGTGTTGGACTTATCCTTAATAATAGAACTGAAGCTATACCAAAGTAGGCTATATTTTCTATTAAAAGCCTAAAACCAAAGCCCATAATGTCCATTATATTATCTGCATCTTCTCCAACTCTTGACATTAATTCACCGGTGTTTACTTTGTCAAAGTAAGAGAAGGACAGTCCTTCAATATGCTTGAATAAAGTTTCTTTTACTTCCTTAGAAATAGTTATTCCTAAATAATCAAATAAGTACTCCTTTAAATATCCAAAGAAAAACTTTATTAATGATATACATCCTATAATAAACAATATTTTATTTATAATTTCATAGTTTTTACCGCGAAGTACATCATCTATAAATATTTCAGTTACATAGGGAATTGTTAAATCTGCTGAAATTACCAGAATCATTGAAACTATACCAAATATAGCTACCCCTAAATGATTTTTTACATAACTCAAGATTTTTTTCACTTGAATCCCTCCTTCAATGTGGTTATTATTATTAACCTCTTATGTTTTAATGTGTAAAATTAGTATCTGCAAGCCACCTCTTAGTCATAATACTTCCTCCCTTTTGTCCTATAATCCCCAATCATGTTAAACTCTGCTGTCTATAAATTTGCTATAGATATAATTAAAAATAAAAATAAAAATAAAAAAGTCATAGTCCTATACCTCTTGGTATATAGGACTATGACTTAAATCATCTATAGCGTGAATAATACTAAGGATTTAATCCTTAAATATTAAAATTCATTTTAGGCTTATGTATATCTTACTTATCTTAGTATAAATAATTGTATTAAAAGCCTTATAAATATATAAAAAGTCCCGGGTTACCCTAGGACTTTTCTCACAAAATAGTTTGTTAAAAATCAATCTTTTAAACCTATATTCTGAGGCAGGGTAATATTCCAAATATTAAATTGTAAAATGTGATTATCTGCACCATTAATATTGCCAGCGCCAACATTGACTCTAGCATTAACTCTATTTCTATTCATTTCACTGATTACTAATAAATTGTTTAACATTTTCCTACCTCCTTTTTTAAAATTTATTTTCTAGTTTTATTTAGTTTTACTAATTTTTACTACCCTTTTATTATATACAATTAATATAAATAATGTCAATGACTTTTTCTAAATTTTTTGAATTTATAAAATATAACCTCTATTGAATATAATCTTATAAAAAATAGGGGCTGTATCAGAATGAAGTTTTTTAAATTTCATTCCATGCAGTCACTTTTTTCAATTTATGAACTTATTTTCCTATATTTTGATTATATGTTTTGTATAATAATTTATTTTAAACATGACAAAAAGAGATAAAACCTCTTATCCCATAATATGTATTTACTTGTATTTATATCAACTGATCATTTTGTGCAACAACTGGCTATTCCTATTTTTCAAGGTTTTATTGTGTAATTTATTTATGTTATATCCAAATGCCATTAATAAGAATTCCGTATAAACCTTAGGATTACTTCGCATCAAAAACCTTCTAAATCCATAATCCTGTTTTATAACGCCGAAGGCTCCTTCAACTTGAATAGACCTATTCATTCTTAAAATAACACCTTCCGGTGAAGTTATATTTTTCAATGAAATTTTTCTTAAACGTAGAAACTCCTTAGCTACATATATTTGTTTATTTCCTTTCGCCTTCGTACATTTATCCTTCATGGCGCAGCCTGTGCAATCTTCACATTCATATACTTTTTTAACTGATATGAATCCAGATTTACTTTTTTTATTTGTAGTACCTTTGAAAAGTAATTTCTTGCCTGCTGCGCAGATATATGAATCATCATTATCCATATAAGTCATGTTCTCAACCTTGCTAATATCTTTTTTATATTTTAATGTTTTAGATTTTTCATATGATGCTGGCTTAATATACGCTTGTTGATTATTTTTCTCTAGATGTGTATAATTTTCTTCACTTTCATACCCAGCGTCAGCTATAACGGAATCATATCTAACCCCTAGACCCAATTCCAATTTTTCTAAAAATGGTATAAAAGTAAGCTGATCAGCTCTTTCAGAAGATAAATCAACACCTACTATATATTCACCTTCAACTCCAATTTGAATATTATAAGCAGGTTTAAGCTGACCATTTTTCATATGATCTTCTTTCATTCTCATAAAAGTTGCATCATGATCTGTTTTAGAAAAACTATTACGCCCCTTAAAAGTAGAGTTATACTCGTCATATCTACTTTGCTTATCTATAAATTCCAATAATGCCTCAGTATATTTTTGAAGATTACTTTTCCTTTTACCTTTTCCATATACGAACTCAATATTTTCTTTAGTTCTTAAAGAATTAAGTAGTTCTAATACTTCCTTGGCGTGGTCAATAGATACTTTTTCGATATTAACTGTGTAATTCAATTTAAATTCAGCCACAATCTCACAAATCATGCCCTGTATTTTTTCTTGCAGTTTATATTCAAATTTTTCTACAGATTTCTTCCAAACAAAAGAGTACCTATTTGCATTAGCCTCAATTTTAGTTCCATCAATAAATATATTTTCAAATCTAATTTCGTTCAAATCTGCTAGCTTCGCTATTAGTTGGTTAAATAAATTATCAATGCAAATAGATAAGTTATCACTTCTAAATCTTGCTATTGAACTGTGGCTTGGTGCTCGTTGACCTTGAAGTAGCCATTTAAAATTAATGTCTCGCCGACAGGCTTTCGCTAGTTTGCGACTAGAATACACGCCCTCCATGTAACCATATATTATAATCCTAAACATTGTTTCTGGTAAGATTACTGGATTTCTACCTTTGGTAGAGTAAGCTTTGTAAAGCTCTTTATAATTTAATCCCTCCGTAACATTATAAAGTAATCTTACTGAATCATTATCAGGTATTATATTTTCGAAAGAAATTGGCAATCCTAATTGATGGATAGCCATAATATTATTACTTATATAATTTAAGTTTTTCATAAATAATATTATGCGCAAAAAGAGTGAATTCATTTATTTAGAATTCACTCTTTTTTTATTGTGGGCTATCAATTAGTTTTGATACAGCCCCTAAGAAATCAAAACTTTAAATATAAAAACCATATAATATATTAAAATTTTAAATATTTATTCATATCTTATTCTGATTAAAATTCTGCTGCCAAATCAGTTAATGCTTTATCACATACTCTATATACAGTCCATTCATCCATTGGTATTGCTCCAAGTTGCTTATAGAATTTTATTGATGGTTCATTCCAATCAATACACCACCATTCAAATCTACCACAATCTCTCTCTACAGCTAATTTAGCTAAGAATGAAAGAAGTGCCTTTCCCATTCCTTTTCCTCTCATTTCAGGTCTCACATATAAATCTTCTAAATATAAACCTGGTTTACCTGTAAAGGTTGAGAAATTATGGAAAAATAATGCAAAACTTACTGGTATTCCTTCATACTCACCAATTACTACTTGAGCTGCCTTTCTAACAAATAATGATTCCATTAAAATTTCTTCAGTAGCAACTACTTCATTTAAAAGCTTTTCATAATCAGCTAATTCCTTTATAAATTTTAGAATTAAAGGTATATCCTTCTCTTCAGCAAATCTTAAAGTATAATTTTCTACTTTAGTTTTTATTGTACCTTCCATGTTAAAAATCCCCCTATAATGCATCTTTGTATTTTGAAAGTTAATAAACCTTCTATAATTATATTAACCCTTTACATAGGAGTTTGTAAATATGCTTTTATTTATACTTAGATAAGTCCCATTTGCTTGTAGTAGGTCTTTCCCTTATTTCTTTTGAAATATTCTTTGTTAATAACACAAAGAATACAAAGGATATTCCTGAAATTAAAAAATATTTCTTAACATATTTTTTATCTTCTTCAATAGTTGATTTAACAAAATTTACATCTAATTCTTCATATTCCTCTTTTTCATTATTAACCATGTACTCTAAAGTATCCTCTGCCTCTATTATTTTTATACCAATAAGTGCTCCATTTCCAGCAAACCATACCATTATACAAATAAGTATTGCAATACATCCATTTTTTAATCCACTTTCAGATAATCTGTAGTTAATAAGTATATTTTTCACCATATAAATTACCGCTATGAAAACTAACAATATATTTAATCCTACTATTATATACATGATATCCCCCTTAACATTTTAATACAATTATACCATATATGTAATAATATAAATATTAAATCATATTAAAAGACTGAAATAGTTAATTTATCTATTTCAGTCTTTTTGTTTTATATTATAATTATATCTTCTTTTGTTTATTAGTTAATTTAATTATTTTTTTCTTTTTAAAACTAGTGATCCAATTGCAACGGTAATTATACCTCCTAAGGCCATTACACCACTTCCAACCATACCACCTGTTTGTGGTATTTTACCTGTTGGTTTGCTTGGAGTACTAGGATTACTTGGTTTTCCTGTACTTGGATTACTTGGTTTTTCTGGATTCTCTGGTTTTTCTGGTTTTTCTGGTTTTTCCGGATTTTCTGGCTTTTCTGGTTTCTCTGTCATTTTATATTCTACTACTGCACTTACATTACCAGCTTCATCTATAGCTCTTACATAAATTTTTGCCTTTTCCTCAACCTTTACTGGTTCTTTATAGATATTCCAAGTTTTATTGTCTAAACTATATTCCATTTTTGCTGTGTCTTTATCTGCTGCTGTTAATGTTACTAACCCATCCTTCTCTGTTATAACTGGAGACTTAGGTGCTGTTCTATCTGGAACTGTATACTGTGCTAATTCACTTATATTACCTGATTCATCTATAGCTCTTACATATATTGTTGCTTTTTCATCAACTTTTACTGGTTCTGTGTAAATAGTCCAGTTTTTGTTGTCTAAACTATATTCTATTTTTGATGTATCTTTATCTGCTGATTTTATTGTTACTACACCTGATTTTTCAGTTATAATTGGAGACTTAGGTGCTGTTACATCTGGAGATGTATAGGATACTATGGCACTTATATTACCACTTTCATCAACAGCTCTAACATATATAGTCTCTTGTTCTTTTAATGCTACTGGTTCTGTATAGGTATCCCAGTTTTTATTGTCTAAGCTATATTCCATCTTCACTGTATCCTCATCTGCTGCTGTTAATGTTACTAAGCCATCCTTATCAGTAATAACAGGAGCTTTCGGTGCTGTTATATCAGGTATTGTATAAGTTATTACACCACTAATATTACCAGCTTCATCTATAGCTCTTACATAAATAGTTGACTTTTCCGGTACCTGTACTGGTTCACTATATTCTTTCCATTCCTTACCATCTAGGCTGTATTGTATAACTTTAGTGTCTTCATCTGCTGGTGTTAATGTTACCAAGCCTTTTTCTTCTTTTATTTTTGGAACTCCTGGTGCTGTCCTATCTGGTACTGTATACTGTGCTACTTCACTTATATTTCCAGCTTTATCTATAGCTCTTACATATATTGTTGCTTTTTCATCAACTTTCACTGGTTCTGTATAGACAGTCCAGGTTTTATTATCTAAGCTATATTCCATTTTTGTTGTATCTTCATCTGCTGCTGTTAATGTTACCAATCCATCTTCTTCAGCTATAGTTGGAGTTTTTGGAGGTGTAATATCTATTTCTTCAATACTAATCTTCCCATCTTTTACTGTTACAAGGTACGCTTTATTTACACCACTTTCTACAACTTCTACTTTATATGGCTCTGTTTTATCTACTAGATATAAATAGATATTATCATCTTCTTCATGTCCTTGTGTTATATTCCAATTCACACCATCAACTTTAACACTTGTTACATTAGGTGCTGAAATTGTTGCTATACAAGGAGTTAATTCATTCATTCCTTTTATTATGCACTCTTCTCCACCTTCACCTTTACCTATCGCTTGTCCTTTATCTGTTGCTGTAGCTTTTATTGTACCCTTTAATATGGTTATATCTTGCTTCTTACCATCATAACCACTACCTATAGCTGCACCAGAATTGCTTGAAGTTGCAGTAATAGTTCCACCTTCAATTTTTATTGTTCCAGCTTCACTTTCAGTACCTCCACCTATAGCTGCACCTTTACTAGTAGTTATAGCGTTTACTACTCCACCTGAGATATTTATTGCTATTTTACCTATTGAAGCTACACCTGCACCTATTGCAGAACCTGCATATAAGGTACTATTACTATTTGATTGGGCATTTACTTTGCCACCTGATATCATTATATTATAGTCTGTATTACCATCACTACAATCACCTATGGCTGCACCATCACTACAGTTAATGACACTAACTTCTCCACCTGTAATTTTAATATTACTTGGTAACTTATCAATATTTTCTGCTAATGTACCACTACCTATAGTAGCCGAACTGTTATAAGCCTTAACATCTGAAATAGCCGTTACTTTACCACCACTTATATTTATATTAGTAGCAATACCACTAAAGCCTCCGCCAATTGCAGCTCCAGCTCCACGGGTAGTAACATTAATAATACCATCGCTTATATTTATTGTACCGGAATTCATATTATCCCCTGAATTTCCGCCACCAATACAAGCTCCATAATTACTTTTGCCTGGTATTGCATTTAATGTGCCCTTTCCTAATATTTCAAGTTCTGTACCATAAGCTGCACTTATAATAGCCTTACTAGAATACTCTGATGTACTTGTTAAGGTATTAGTACCTTTTAAGGTTAAAGTATTCTTAGCACCCTTAAATTCTATTACATTTTTAAAGAATGTGGTTACTTCTGAGTTGAAATTATTAATAACAAGATTTGTGTCTCCCTCACAACAAATATCTACATCATAATATGGGTTTTCACTTGTATTTTCATTATCACCAACAATAGATACTGATTTTGCTGTTTCTTCTATAACAACTGTTGCATCATTTAAATCTGCTGGAAGTTTATAATTACCATCACTCTTAATTACATATGGTGCTTCTAATTCTGTAGTAGCTTCATCTTTAGCTACAACTTCTAATGTAGTAGAATCTGTTTTTCCATTCACTGTGGAAACTGTAATTGTAGTTTCACCTATAGCTAATGCCTTCACATAACCTGTTTCACTTATAGTTGCAACCTGTTCATTAGAAGATGACCATGTTAAAGTCTTATCATTTGAATTTGAAGGATTTACTTTAGCCGTCATTTGGTATTCTGAACCCTCTGCTAATTCTAAATCTTTATCATTCAATGTTACACTTTCAGGCGCAATTTCCCCCTCAGATAAAGCAACAGAATCACTTTCTAATAAGTTCATAGCATAATCTACAGCTATAACCTTTACAGCTTTAACATCAGAGTTACCTAATTTAAATACTTCTTCATATTCACTACCCTTTACGTCCTTATCTAATACAATTATATCTGTTAGTGGTTCATCTTTTTCGTTTACTAATTGCATTCCTTGCAAGTAGTGATTATCTTTTAAAGTTACAGTTAAATATTTTGCTCCATCAATTGTTTCAACTTTACTATTTATCAATTCTGGAACTTCTGTATCAATAGTAACTGGTAATTTAACTTGTTGTATATCCTTTTCATCTCCACCTACTGGAATTCCATTTATATTATAGGTATAAACTCCATCTTTAAGAGGTTTCTTTACCTTGCTATCCATACTGTCCCAACCAATACTATCTAATCCATTGGTTATTCTACCAGTGTTACTATCATAAAAAGATTTATCTGCCCTCTTACCTTTATTTTCATAAACCTTATTTCCATTACTATCAGTTACAGTATAACTTAGCTTTTCTGTATTTCTTAACAATCCAACTACTGCATTTACAGTATGAGAGCCATCAATATCAGATCCTATAGCAATCTTATTTTCATCTACTAGCAAAGGTTTATCTTTTCCATTGAAAAGATTAACTCCAAGATAATTTGCTTTCGATGCAACTCTATCAAAATATGCAAGTGCAGTTTCATACATAGCTGCTGTTTCATTATCGTATAAATTGTTATCAAATATTGGTACAGCTTGCCAATCTCCATAGAAACCTACAAAGGGTAAGTTTAAATTAATCTTATCCTCATTTTCAGAAATAAGTGTAACAAATCCATCAATAAAGGTTCCATTATCACAAACTTTTAAATCTTTCTTTGCACTATCAGTAAGTTTTAATGAAACGCTTATAGCTTTTGTTTCACCTCCATTTACCGTTATACTACTTCCTTCCACTCCATCTAATGTTACATTTACCATAGATGTGTCTAATTCTTTAGATGCTTGGGCAAAGAATTTTCCTTCTTCTGTAGACAATATTTTTTCTGTTAATACTGTTGTATCTACAGTATACTTAACTGGTAAATCCGAAGTGTTCTTAACACTAAACTTGAAAGAATATTCACCTGATACACTATCCCCTAATTCAGCTTTTGGTTTTCCTTCGCTTCCAATCAAATATGTTGATGTTTTTACAGCATTATAAACATTAGCAACTCCAGAACCTTGTTTACGTGGTGAATATGCAACTCCATCTGGATCAATTGCAGGAATCGCTGTACTCATTAACAATTGTGTCACTAATATTTCCTTTTCCTTTACTGTTAAAGAAGGATACTTTTCATTTATATATTGTCTTACTAAGCTTGAAGCTCCAGCCATATGAGGAGTAGCCATTGATGTACCACTCATTGAACCATATACTCCTCCTGGTAAAGTAGAGTATATATCTCCCCCTGGAGCAGTTATTTCTGGTTTTAATTTTAAATCCGGACTTACACCCCAAGATGAAAAGTCAGACATTTGACTTTTTACAACTGAATCAAAGGCATCTTTATATTCTTTTGATATAGAAATGTTTTTTACTGACTGCTTAACCATGAATTCTCCATGTTCCTTTGAAATAAAGATCGCTGGTATTTTACCATCAGTCTTCATATTTAATAGGTTTCCTTCAGCATTGTCATAAACAATAATTCCTGCTGCTTCTGCAGTAGCAGCATTAGCCTCCTTCTCTGTAAAATTTATGGTTCCACGTTTCACTAAAGCAATTTTACCCTTTACATCAATTCCTTTAAAATCATCAGCTGTTCCAACTCCTGGAATAGCTACATATTCTATTGAGTCTCCTTCAAGAGAATTAAACTCTTTACTAGTACCATCATTGGCATCTGTATATCTGATTTTTGTTTCTCCTACAAGTATATATGCACCTGTAATTTTACTATTATTAATACTTGCAACTGATGTTGCTGCATTATAAGTTGATGGAGAGCCTACTATAGAATTATCAGGATTAGATACTAACGGTAGATCAGTTCCTAGGTTAGAATTATAAGTTGAACTATAGTCATTTCCTGCTGCACACATTAAATTTATTCCTGATGCCCCTACTCTATCATAGGTTTTATTTATTACATCTTCAGCTTCTGCTGTAAAACCAGCTCCTGAACCAAGACTCATATTAATTGCATCTACACCTAATGTTACAGCATCATCTAATGCTGCTAAAATATCGCTAGCTCTTGCACCACCAGTGCTATCACTAAATACTTTCATCATCATAAGTTGTGCATCCGGAGCAACTCCAGTTAAATTTTCACCATTAGCCCCTACCGTTCCGGATACATGTGTACCATGTTGTTTTGGATCACTTACATCATCATCTTTATCTGCATAATCATATACAAAAGGAATCTTTTCACTTTTATAAACATTCCCATCAGCATTTATATTCTCAGATTTCATTATGTCAGTAATTTCAGCTTCTGAATACTTTACTTCTTCTGGACTGTTTTTAAAAGCTTCATGTTTAACATCTAACCCTGTATCCAAAACTGCAACAACCATGTTTTTGCCTGTATATCCAGCTTTATTAGCTTCTGTAGAACTAATAGTTTCACTACTAAATGCCATAGTTGGCTTATGTTCAATTTCTAGATCCGGCAAACGATAAACTGTTGAAACAAATGCATTTTTTACTCCTTTAACTGCCTTAATAGTATCTAAATCACTATATTTAGCAATAAAAGAAAATCCATTCATTACCACAGTGTACTCTTGTTCCACAACTATAGGAACTTCTTTCTGAATTCTTTGCTTAACTATTTCTTGTTGTTTTAGTAATTGGTTGTTAATTCCTTGAGATTTTGATGATTTCATAAAAGATGATACACTATTTGATGTCTTTCCTGATGAATAGTATTCAATTAGAGGCTTGTCCTCTAATTCAACAATAATAGTTACCTCATCATCAGCCTTATATAGCGAATCCAATTCACTATGTGACTGAGAATCTGCAATAGTACTTAATATTGACTTTTCACCTTTTATAATTGGATGTGCTCTACTGATATCTATCTTCAGTTCATTACTATCTGCATATGCTACAAATCCATTCGTAGTAAATACAGAGGTGGTCATAATACTAATAGTAAAAATTCCTGCCATGATACGCCTTAACCTATCACTTTTCATACATATCCCTCCTTGTATACAATTGCCTAATGTAAAATTTTTACACTCACAAGAATATTTTAACATTAAATGGATTTATTTCAAGAAAATTATTTCTTTGTATTTCTCACTTTTACTACATAAAAAAATATTTATATCCTATGCGATTTATATTTTGGAATTTTCAAACATATAAGTGCACTAAAATATAAATAATTACAATATATTCAAATTGTTTTTTACATAAAAAATATCCTAGGCATTACTACCTAGGATATTTTACTATTCTCTTATTTTATTTATTATTTATTCTATTTACTAAGTCTTGTACAGCTGCTTTATTAACCTGTCCACCAACTTCTACTACTTTCTTAACTAACATCTTATCTGCTAAAGACTTTTGTTTATCAGATAAATTAGAATTAGTTATTATAACTGGTGAACCTGTTTTAGCTGCTAGAGGTGCAACTACTAGAGAATCCACTAACTTCATGCTTTCAGTTACATACATATTTTTTTGCTCTTTTGCAAATAATTTTTCTATAACTAATGCATTAGTTTCGTATCTATCTGCTCCTCCTATTCTATTTTTAGCTATATCCTCAGATGTGATTTTATTTAAATCTTTCATAACTGAGTTCTTAACTACAGTTTCTCCACCTATAACATAAGCTGATTTAAGTTTTTGATTTTTAAGCCATGATAATACTTTCTTAGGAACCTTTTTAGTTTCAACTAATATTATTGGAGTCTTATCTGTAGCTGCTTTAGATGAAATAGTTAATGCATCTGCTGGAGCATACCCACCTGCAACATAGATATTCTCAACATTCTTTTGTCTATCTATCTGTGTAGCCACTGCTAGTGAAGTTTCGTATCTATTTGCTCCACCTAATCTTACTACATCAATTCCCATCTTAGTCATCTCTTTAACTGCAGCTTCAGATACAACACCTGTTCCACCTACTACATAAACTGTTTTAACACCTAATCTCTTTAATTCAGTCTTTGTAGCTTCGGTTAATTTACTAGTTTCAGTTAATAGTATTGGTGCATCGTAGTTTGCTGCAAGAGGTGCTGCTACTAAAGCATCAGCATAAGCTGTTCCATTAGCTATTACAGCCATATCTGATTTCTCCCAACCAGTCTTACTAACTTCTACTGCTGTTGCATATCTATCTTTTCCATATAATCTACCAGTAGACTCAACAATCTTTTTAACCTTTTTAATAGTTATTTCCTTAACAGTTGTATTTCCTGCATCATCTATAGCTTCAACAGAAATCTTGTTTTCACCTTCAGCTAATTTTACTTCATAAGCTAAATCATATTTAGCACTTTCTAAATCATTAAAGTATGACCAATCTGGTGCTATTGTTTTAACAACATTACCATTTACCTTAACTTTTAAGCTTGGTAGGTTATCGTTTATTTTACCAGAAATAATTACTGAATCTTTAGTAGTTTCAGATGGTACAGCTTCAAGGTTAATTACTGGTGCTGTAGTATCTACAAACAATTTATGAGCAAATTCTATTTTATTATTTGCAGCATCTCTAGCAGCAACCATAATGCTATGATATCCATCTTTTAATTCTACTTCAGTTGAGAAATTCCAAAGACCACTATGAGTATCAAAGGTTAATGGTACATTCTTTCCATTTACAGTAAACTCTGCTATAGCTGAAGCATCCTTTACAGTACCTTCAACAACTATCTTACCACTATTTGATACTCCAAAGAATTCTGGTCCTTCAACCATTACTGTAGGAATTGTAGTATCTCCTTGTGCTGCTCCTGTAGGCTCCTTATATTCTCCTGTAGTTGCTTCTGTTACTTTAATAGACGTTTTATTTTGTGCATAATCATAAACTTCTACAGAACACTTTTTATAATCTAATTCACTTAAATCAAATTTTCCTGTTGCATTTTCTTCTTCTACTTTACCATCACTAATAAGCACATACTTGTAAACATGACCCTTATTATTGTCTTCTGCAATTACTTCTAGTTGTTTAGTATCTTTATTATAATTAACTTTATTAACTGCAGGTGCCTTTGTATCAACATTTACTTTAAAGTCAAAGTTTTGCCACTTAGCATTTTCATAATCTACTTTCGCTTTAACTCTATAAGTATATTCACCATCTGCAACTACTTTATTATTAACAGTTCCATCCCAAGTAGCATCTTTGCGGATACTATACTTATCATATTTTCCATCATGGTAATGTTTTCCTACTTTAAAATCTTGAGTTAAATTTCTTATAACTTTTCCATCTTTATCTAATACCTCTATATCTAGTTCCTTCATATTTCTTAAATAAGAAAGAATAGGTAATATTGCATCATTTTCACCATCACCATTTGGTGAGAATGCAACTTTATTACCATCTGTATTTTTACCTGATAAATCTACACCTAGGAAGTCTAAATCATTATTTACGATAGATGTAACTCCATAGAAAGATGATCTTTTTGTTTCATAGATTGATGCATCTATAGCTGGAGCTTTGTCCCATTCACCTTTAAATCCTAAATATGGAATACTTAAAGTTGGGTTTGTATCTGTAGGATCAGTTAACGTTACAAATCCTTCCACATATCCACCATTAACAAAAACTTCTTCAATAGATTTTTTATTCATTCCAGTTATAGTATTGTTTAAATCCACAGTAGCAGTAATTTGAGTTTTACCCTTTGCAGCTACTTTAATTGAATCATTACTAAAGGATATTGGGAATTTTTTAGTATCTTTATTAATTATATTTTGCGCTTCCAAATAAGTGTATTGTTCATCAACTAAATCTGTTTGAACAGTACCTGCCACATTATAAGTTAATTCTTTATCACTAAAGTTTTGAACTTCTATAGTAAATGTAGCTTTATTATCTTTAATTTCTTTTAAATTAACCTTACATTCACCAGTAGTTGTATCTGTAACTATAGCTGGTGTAGTAGTAGACGCTTGAAGGTCCATAACTCCAGCACCCTGTCTTCTAGGTGATGTATAGTTAGGTCCTGCAACTACTCCTGCTGCCTGATTTGCTCCATTGTCTACATGAGCTATAGCTGTGCTCATCATTAACTTTTTAGCCATTTTAGCTCTTGCTTCACCAGTTAATTTAAATTCTTTATCTACTCTTTGAAGTACTAATGCTGATCCACCTGCTACATGTGGTGATGCCATAGATGTACCACTCATATTTCCATATTTATTATTATTTAATGTTGACCATATATTACCACCTGGTGCAGTAATTTCAGGTTTAAACTCTAAATCTGGAGTAGTTCCCCAAGATGTAAAATCTGACATACTTCCTTTAACTGTATTAGGAACTGATATAGTATTACCATTGGCTACAACCTTAACTTCTGAAGTTTTTAGTTGTGTAGCAATTTTAGCACCAAATGAATTTCCTATAAACAACGCTGGAATTGTACCACCCTCTGGATACATCATGCTTATAAGTCCTTCTCCACCACTAGCATTATTATATACTATAACTGCAGTAGCACCTGCTGCTTCAGCATTAGCTATTTTATCTGTAAAGTTATAACCACCACGCTCGATCAAAGCTAAATTACCTTTTACTTCTGCTGGGAAGTGTTCTGGTAATCCACCTAATCCACAATCTACAGCTTTAAGTTCTTTTCCTTTAAATACAGATAAAATATCTGTTCCTGATGAAGTATATGGAGCTATATTCTTTTGTCCATCAATTGAAAATTCTAGTCCATATCCAGTAACCACATTGTTTTCTATAGATGCTACTTGAAGAGAATCTGTTGCTAACCCTGGAGAACCAACAACACCGTAATCAGGATTCTCAGCATATGGATTATCATATCCATTTCCAAACACATTAGAGTTTCCTGCTGATATTGCCATAACCACACCATTATCTACAGCTCTATTAACAGCAACTTGCTCTAAATCTGTATCATCTACAAAGGATGCTGTTGATCCTAAACTCATATTAATAACATCTGCACCAAGAAGTACGGAATCATCTATAGCCTTAACTATAACATCACCAAAGGTAGAAGCCATAGCTGGGTCATTACCAAATACCTTCATAGCAAGGATTTGTGCTTCCGGAGCAACTCCTTTAATTCCATCCTTATTAGTATCTCCATTAGCTCCTACTGTTCCTGCAACGTGCATTCCATGCATTGAAGCATCAGGACCTAAATCTAAGATTTCTTGGTTATTATCCATATAGTTGTATCCATAAGGAACCTTTGTGGTTCTATAGGTACCTGATAATTTCTTTTCCTTAGATATAGCTTGTACTTCTGCTTCTTGAAGTTCAGCTTTATTTTGATCTGTAAGAATCATATCTTTATGTGATGAATCCACACCAGTATCAATAACTGCTACTACTGTACCTTCCCCAGTGTAACCACTAGCCCAGGTTTGCTCTGTTTTTATGATTTCACCACTATTATTCATCATAGGCTCTGGTCTTTCATATTCATTGGCAATAGTAACTGACTTAACTCCAGCCATACTTTCAAGATTTTTAGCTTGTCCTAGAGTAGTTTTCATACTAAATCCATTAGCTACATTAGTAAAGCTATTTATAACTTCAAATTTAATTCCTTTAGAACTGATCTTACTTTGTAATGAACGTTGTTCTTTTAAAACTTGATTTTGAAGTTTACCAACTTCAAATTTACTCATTTCATCAAGTTTTATCCCCTTTTTAGTAGCCTTTTCAAGTACAGCCTCACTGTCTAACTCTACTATAACCCTAACTTCATCAGAGTCTTTAATTGTTTGAAGTGCTGGTTCTTGTTTAATCTGAGCCTGTAATACCATTAGTTTTTCTTTGCTTTCTCCCAATGACTTAACTAGTTCATTAGGCGATGCAAAAGCTGTCATTGTTGAACCTAACACTAAAGATATAGCTAGTCCAACAGATATGCCCTTTTTAAAGTTCATTAAATTACCCCCTTGATATATAATTTTCTTAACCTTATATGATATGTATATAAACTTATTAACTTATGTTAATTATTTTATATACTTTTAATAATATATTAACAGTATAAGAATTTATTTCAATAAAAAAATTACCTGATTTTTCTTCCATAAACACTAATATATTACACAAAAATAGTTTTTATTGTTTTTTTATCCATATATTTTGTATTTCTTTAACATATAAATCCACAATAATCCAAATATCTACATTGTTTTTAAAATAAAGTATAGCAAAAATTTTAATTTCGTATATCTAATCATTTGCAACTTTATTTAAAATTTATATTTTATTAACTATATATTCCTTGATTTTATAATTAAATTATGATTATAAATCATCTTGATTTATTTTATATTCATCCATTTTATCTATTATTTAGTATAAATAAGCCTTTTTTTATAGTATAATAAAATGCATAATCTACTAATTATTGCTTAACCTACTATTAATAAATAATTAAGGAGAGTTTTATATGAATTCAAATAAAAACTTACTAATAAAAAATGCTGTTCGTGAAAGCTATAAAAACATAGCTCTCGGAAAGACAGATAATAATAGTTGCTGTAACACTAATAAAATATCTCTTAGAAAGTCCGCAGTAGAAATTTCAAATAAAATAGGGTACTCTGAAGAAGAAATAAACTCTGTACCTTCAGGAGTAAATATGGGACTTGGCTGTGGTAATCCTCTTTCTATATCTAAATTAAGTCCTAATGAAACTCTTTTGGATTTGGGAAGCGGCGGTGGTTTTGATTGTTTTCTAGCTTCAAAAAAGGTGGCCCCTAAGGGTTTTGTAATTGGAGTTGATATGACTCATGAAATGTTAAGAAAAGCTCGAATGGCAGCCTCTCAAAACGGCTATAAAAATATAGATTTTAGACTTGGCGAGATTGAAAACTTACCTGTAGCAGACAACATTGTGGATGTAGTTATTTCTAACTGTGTTATAAATCTATCTCCAAATAAACAAAGGGTTTATGATGAAATATATAGAGTTCTAAAACCTGGTGGACGTATTGCAATTTCTGATATAGTTTTAATGAGAGAACTTACAGAGGACATGAAGGCGGATGAATCCTTATATTGCGGGTGAGTTACCGGTGCTTCTTCAGTTGAAGAATTAGAAGTATACTTAAAAAACTCAGGTTTTAAAGAAATTAATATAACTACTAAAGACGTTCCTAAGGAATATGAGGAAAAGTGGGGACATAATCTTAAAGTTGGAGAATACATAATGTCTTCATATATAAAAGCATTTAAATAGTACTTAAATAAAAAATGATTAGAGTTAACTGACTCTAATCATTTTTACACTAAAACTGTTATATCATTTATTAGATTTTAATACTACCATTATAATTATCTACTATTTAAAATTGAAATACATTCTTCTGTAGATACTAATTGTTGCTCACCATTTTCCATATTTTTTAAAAGTATTTTATTAGATGTTTTCTCATCTTCACCAATGATAATAACATATGGTATAGCTAATTTATTTGCATATTTCATTTTTTTAGCAAACTTTCCACCTTCAAGGTAAATATCAACTTTAATCTCAGATTGTCTTAATTGATTACAAACTTCAATACCATAATCAAAATCTTCGTCCATGGGTATCACTAAAACATCTATAAGTGAATTACTATCTAAATCTATAATATTGCTTTCCATAAAACTCCAGAATAATCTTGTTAATCCAATAGATATACCAACTCCTGGAAGCTTTTTATCAGTATAGAACTGGGCTAAATCATCATATCTCCCACCTGAACACACTGAACCAAATTCTGGATAATCATCTAAGAATGTTTCATATACTGTTCCAGTATAATAATCTAATCCTCTAGTTATCTTAAAGTCAATTACATAATTTTTATCCGGAATTCCAAAAGCTTTTATATATTTATTTACAGTTTCTAATTCTTCAACACCTTCTAAAAATCTTTCGTTGGTCACTGAACTATTTTTTAAGAACTGAATCTTCTCCTCATTGCTACCTTCTATAGTTATAAATTTAATAACCTGATCTATTCCTTCACTGGTTTTTATATATTCCTCTAATTCTTCTCTGACCTTGGCTTCTCCAATCTTTTCAATTTTATCTACAACTCTTAATACCTCTATATAATTATCTATATCTAAACTTCTTAAAAATCCATCTAGGATTTTTCTATTATTAATTCTTATTTTAAAGTTATCAAAGCCTAACTCTTTAAATATTTTATATATAGTACTAGGAATCTGAGCATCATTTACTATGCTTAATGCTCCATTGCCAATTACATCTACATCACATTGATAGAATTCTCTAAATCTACCCCTCTGATTCCTCTCACCTCTATAAACTTTTCCAATTTGATATCTTTTAAATGGAAAGGCTATTTCTTCCATGTGTTGAGCTACATAACGTGCAAGTGGTACTGTTAAGTCAAATCTTAATGCCATCTCTGTACTACCCTTAGTTAAAGTATATATTTGCTTTTCTGTGTCTCCACCTGTTTTAGCAAGTAATACTTCACTTTTTTCAATTATAGGAGTGTCTATAGGTAGAAATCCAAAAGACTCATAATTTCTTCTAATGACATCATAAACATTATTAAAGGCTACTTGCTCTCTTGGAGTAAGCTCCATAAATCCTGGCAATATACTAGGCTTTGTTATTTTTGTACTCATATCAATCTCTCCTTAATTTATAAAACTTATATAATATTCATCTGAAAATCTGAAGCTTTCATACTATAAAAAAATCTCTAAAGACAACTAGTATCCTTAGAGATATAAAACTCAATAACTCCATAGATACATTTGCCTTCGCACAAATAGGCCCTATCTATGGCTTAATTTTAAAACCATAATTATAAGACCTTGCATCTATGATGATGTTCATATTTTCTATTTGACAAGTATTTCACTACAACCATCTCCTGTGTAAATAAATCCTATTATAAACAATTTATCATTTAATATATTTCATGTCAATAATTTTAAGTGACTTACAGAGCTTTAGCATGAAAATTC
>NZ_DJBA01000003.1:0-2951 GCF_002435615.1 Clostridium sp. UBA5988
ATTCGGTGAATAATTCAGGTTAAATTATTTATAAAGAAATATAAGATGTACTCGAGAATATAATAGTAAGTTTTATAATATATTTTGTAATTAAATTTAAAGAAAGGTTTAAAGAAGTATTTTTATAGATTAAATATTATAGACTTTTAAGTAATTTAATCATTATTAATAATAAGTATATAAATTACAAAAATATATAAATTAAAAAAATTATACACTTAGGAGGAAAAAATATGAAACATAAGAAATTTAATAAGCTTAAGAAATTTAAATTACAGAGCATTAGAGTCAAACTTATAGTTATACTTTTACTTATTTGTTTAGTACCAGTTGCCGGAATGGGAATAACTATATACTCAGAATCAAAATCAATTTTAAGAGATAAGCTTGAAACTACAAGTAGACAAACAATTTTAGAGGTAAATAGAGGGCTAGATAATTATTTTAAAGGTATGTCTAAATCTGTAGAGCTACTATCTAATAATATAAATGTTATAGAATCAGATGATAAAGAAGACTATTTTAACTTTGCTAAATTGTTAATATCAGATATAAAAAATACAGATGAAGATATTATAACTGCTTTTATAGGGACAGAAAAGGGAAAGTATTACACTTATCCAGAAGCAAACACTGATGCTAATTACGATTATAAATCTAGACCTTGGTATAAACTAGCTATGGAAAATAAGGGGCAATTAGTAATAACCCCTCCATATAAAAGTGCAACAACAGGTGAGAATGTAGTAACTGTAGCTAAAACTATAGAAAAAAATAGCAATGTAGTTGGAGTTGTAGGAGTTAATGTAAGTTTAAAAAACCTTTCTGATGGATTATCTGAGATTAAGGTAGGAAACGAAGGGTACATGTATGTATCTGATTCAAATGGTAATTTAGTAGCACATCCTAATAAAGAAATCATAGGTACTGATGAAGCTGCTAAGCTTTCTGTTTGGAGTGACATAAGCTCAAATAAAGAAGGATTTACTGAGTATGATTTTAATGGGGAGAAGAAGTTTGCTGTTTACACTACAAGTCAATTAACAGGCTGGAAAATAGTAGCATCTTTGGATGATAAAGAACTATTAAAGGATACACAAAATATTCTAAATATAATTATACTAACCTCAGGAGTAATAGCTATAATAGCTATAGCAGTATCTTTAATATTTAGTAATTCTATTTCAAAGAATATTAATAGATTATTGACGGCTTTTAACAAAGTTAAAGATGGAGATTTAAGGGTTAATGTTAATATAAAGTCAAGAGATGAATTTAAAGACTTAGGTGAAAATTTCAATGGAATGATAGAAAATATATCATCTTTAATTAAAAGCGTTAACAAGTCTTCTAATATAGTTTTAGACACTTCATCAAATTTATCTGCTATAGCCGAGGAAACTAGTGCTTCTATCAGTGAAGTAGCAAGAGCTATAGAAGATGTATCTGGTGGAGCCATTGAACAAGCTAATAGTGCTCAAGACGGAGCCACAGCTATGATTGAGTTATCAGAGAACTTGAAATTATTAAATGAAGCTACAGAGGCCATGGGTGCAGTATATGAAAATGCTAATAATCTAAGCAGTAGAGGATTATCTATGGTAGATACGCTGATAGAAAAATCTAATGATACAAGGGTTTCAACTAATAAAGTTTCAGAGTTAGTTATAGACATGGATGAAAGTACAGAAAAAATAAATTCTGTATCAGATACTATTTCTCAGATTACAGAACAAACTAATTTACTTTCTCTTAATGCATCTATTGAAGCAGCTAGAGCTGGTGAAGCTGGACGAGGTTTTGCAGTAGTAGCAGAAGAAATTAGAAAGCTAGCAGAGCAATCAAAGGGTTCTACCATGGAAATTAAGAAGATAGTAGATGATATAAAAACTAAAACTAACATTGCTGTTGTGGCTATTAGGGATACTGAAAAAATTGTAGAGGAACAAGATGGTGTAGTAGACGAAGCAAAGGCTGTATTTAATGATATAATGGAAGGAGTACAAGAGTTAATAAGTAAAGTTACTGAAATAAGTGACTATATAGTAGTTATTGATAAAAAGAAGGATAATGTAGTAACTCAGATAGAAAATATATCATCTATATCACAAGAGACTGCGGCGTCTTCAGAGGAGGTTACTGCCTCAACAGAAGAGGTAACAGGAATTTCAGAGGAGCTTACGGGTCATGCTAATGAGTTACAGCATATGTCTGAAAAACTAAAAGAAATAATAAATACTTTCAAGTTTGAATAAAGAATATAAGAGAAGGAATATGGAATAAGCTGTATTCCTTCTTATTTTATACAAAAATTATTAAATAAAAGAATAAATTTTTTTCTCAATAATATGGAATAGAAATTTAGTATTATATAAATACCTAATTAAGTTTAAGCAACATAGGTCAATATCAAATAAAATATTTTAATTTGTTTATACTATATGTTAGAACTCAAAATATATTTAGTTTTGTGCAATATTGTGCATGTTAAAATGAGGAGAGATACTTACGGCTATAAGAGAAATTCCAAAAAGTCAGTTACTTAAAAATGTTTTAATAGAACAAATTAATTAAAATAGAGCATAAACTTTATAAAAAATATTTTATTTAAAAACTCCATTAAAAACACATAAGTTATTGGTATAATTTAATAAATAATTATTATGGAGGGATAGTATGTTTACTAGAATAAAGAAATCAATTAATAGCTTTTTAGATAAGATTGCAAAACAAAATGAGGAATTATATGGGAAAAGAAAAATGGATTGCTGTAATTTAAATAATCAAAATCAGAAGAAGTCTGTAAGAAACAAGTAATAGATAAATGTTTTATATAGTATAAGAAGTATAATATATATTTATAGTATATACATTGAAATTATAGATAAGGTTTCACATATAGCAAATTATAATAATTATATTTTAAATTTTTATGTCAACGATTTTTGACT
>NZ_DJBA01000032.1:0-86652 GCF_002435615.1 Clostridium sp. UBA5988
CATTATCATAAATCGATCAGATAATAATATAAGTTTTTTTGAAAATTCTTGACATTGTATATTGAGTATATTAAAATATACTCAATAAAACTATGAAGAGAAGAGTAATCAAACTCAATTTTTTTACAGAGAGCTTTAGATGGTGAGAGAAAGCAAAAAACAGTTTGGTGAAAAAAGCCTCGGAGTTGTACACAGGATCTTTACTTCACTAGAGTTTATCTTAAAGTGAGGTTGCTTCTTAAAAAAGAAAGAAGTTTCCTTTAGGAAGAGAGATGGTGTAACGGGTGCTCCCGTTATAGAGCTAGGGTATAAGCTTAATATATTTTATTGTAAAGCCGTACTTGAAAAGGTTAATATGGTGACATATTAATAAACTGGGGTGGTACCACGAAGTTGAACTTACCAAACTCTCGTCCCCAAGACTAATGTCTTGGAGGTGAGAGTTTTTATTTTGCAAAAAATTTATTAATGGACGAAAGTAAAGTAATTTAATAATGAAATTAAGGTAAATAAGTCTAATTAAATACTATAATGAGGTGTTATTTAGCTTCATAAAAATTACGAGAAATTAAAGTTAAAAAGCAAAATTGAAAGGTGGTACTATTATATATGTACAATGATTATGTAGAATTAAATAACTTACAAGAAATAATGCAAGATGCCAATGAATTTAACGTTGAGAGAATAAAAAAATTAAATGAACTTTTAAGCAGAGGAATCAATCCTTATCCCTATACTTTTGAACCAAACACTACTTCAACCTATATAACAAAAAACTTTGATAATATAGATAGTGAAGAGAGATTTATTTTATCAGGAAGAATAATGCTTTTAAGAAGAATGGGTAAAGTAACATTTTTAAATTTAAGGGATCAAAATGGAAATATTCAAGTGTATATAAGTAAAAATGATCTTGGTGAAGATGCCTATGGAGTTATTAAACTTCTTGATGTAGGAGACATAATTGGTGTAGAAGGATTGGCTTTTAAAACAAAAACAGAGGAAATAACTATTAAAGCTCTAAATGTTACCGTGCTTTCAAAATCTATAAGACCTCTTCCAGAAAAATATCATGGAATTCAAGATATGGATTTAAGACAAAGACATAGATCCCTAGATATGATAATGAATGAAGATGTAAGAGATAGATTTGTAAATAGGGCTAAAGCTATGTATGCCATAAGAGAGTTTATGAATTCTAAAGGATTTATGGAAATGGAAACCCCTATTTTAGATACAAAATATGGTGGAGGAGAAGCTAAACCATTTATAACTAATGTAAATGCATTAGACTGTGAAGTATTTATGAATGTATCTCCAGAGTTATACTTAAAAAGATTGATGGTTGGAGGCATTGATAGAGTCTTTAGTATGGGACGTTCCTTTAGAAATGAAGGAATAGATAGAACTCACTATCCAGAATTTACATTGTTTGAATGTTACATGGCTTATGCTGACTATAATGATATGATGAGAATTATGGAAGATTTATATGACCACGTATTTACTAAAATCAAAGGAACAACTAAAGCTGTATATGACGGTGTTGAAATTGACTTTAAAGCCCCTTGGAAGAGAGAAACTATGTGTAATCTAGTTCTTAAAGATACAGGGATAGATGTGGAAAGATTAACTAAGGAAGAAATAATACCTCTAATTATAGAAAAAGGATTATTAGAAGCGGAGCAAAGGGATGGATTTAATATTGAAGAAGCAAATAAAGGAGACTTAATACTTACATTATTTGAGGCTTATTGCGAGGATAAATTAATAGAGCCAACCTTTGTAATAGATTTTCCATTAGATTCGTCTCCACTATGTAAAGTTCATAGAGAAAATCCAGAGTTAATAGAAAGATTTGAACCTTATGCCTTTGGAGTAGAACTTGGAAATGCATATTCAGAACTTAATAATCCATTAAGACAAAGAATTTTACTTCATGAGCAAGCAGCGAAATTAAGAGCAGGACTTGAAACTGCTAGCCCAATGGATGAAGAATTTGCAGTAGCTATAGATGTAGCTATGCCACCAGCAGGAGGTCTTGGAATAGGAATAGATAGAATGATGATGTTTCTAACAAACTCATCGTCTATAAGAGATGTAATTGCTTTTCCATTAGTAAAAAGATAATTAAAAGATAATATAAGAAGAGTTAGTTCAAATTTTACTTAGATTTAACCTTAATTTGCATGAAGATATGAAAAAAATTTATTAATATTAGATTGTAAATTGAATTGTTGGTAAAACTTAGTTTAATTATAGAGGTAGCTCTTCTTAATTTTGCATGTAAATTTTAATGAAATTTATTAATTATAAAGGGTAAAATGGGGAAGAATAAATTATAAGAGACTTTATTAAAAGCTGACAACATTTACAATAGCAAATTTATAGATATTTACTCAAATGCATCCAATAATAGGTTGCAAGGAGTAACTCTAAACATTAAAATTGACTTAAGTAAGTAGTGATTTAAGAAAATAATAACCACAATAAAGCTAGGGGGTAATATAGTGAAAAGAATTGCAGTATTGACTAGCGGTGGAGATTCACCAGCAATGAATGCAGCAATAAGAGCTGTAGTTAGGATTGGAATTGAAAATGAAGTCCAAGTATTTGGAGTACATAGAGGATTTAATGGGCTTATTAATGGGGAAATATTTGAGATGGATAGACACTCTGTTTCTGATATAATTCAAAGAGGTGGTACTATCCTAAGGACTGCTAGAAGTGAAGAGTTTAGAACACCTGAAGGGAGACAGAAGGCGCTTAATGTTATTAAAGTCCTTAAAATAGATGGAATTATAGTCATTGGTGGAGATGGATCCTTTAGAGGAGCTAAGGAATTAAGTGATTTAGGTATACCAACAGTTGGAATACCAGGTACTATAGATAATGATTTACCTTATACAGATTATACCGTTGGTTTTGATACAGCTTTAAATACAGCTATTGATGCCATAAATAAAATTAGAGATACATCTAGCTCCCATGAAAGAGTGAGTGTAATTGAAGTTATGGGAAGAAACTGTGGAGATTTAGCTTTATTTTCAGGTATTGCTGGTGGGGCAGAACAGGTAATAGTTCCAGAAAAAAAATTCACAATTGAAGATATATGTGAGAATATTTTCAAAGGAAAACGTAATGGTAAGCTTCATAATATTATAATCTTAGCTGAAGGTGTAGGTGGAGCACAGAAATTAGCTAAAAGCATAGAGGAAATAACGGGTATAGAGACTAGGGCAACGGTGCTTGGATATATACAAAGAGGCGGAAGTCCAAGTGCTTTTGATAGAATTTTAGCTTCAAGAATGGGTAGTAAAGCGGTAAAAGTGTTGTTAGAAGGAAAGACAGCAAGGCTTATTGGTATAAAGACAAATAAAATTATAGATATAGATATAAAAGAAGCTTTAGATTTAAAATCATGTTTTAATGAAGAGTTATATAAATTAAGTGTAGATTTGTCGAATTAATGGGTTATAGATATTGTAGAATTACAAATTTTTTAATATAATTTTATATAATGGTAAAGTTATCTAGGCAAAAGAATTTAAATCTATGAAATATAAAGGAGGATAACTATGAAGAAAACTAAAATTGTTTGTACAATGGGACCTACTACTGATGAAAAGGAAATTATAAAAAAGTTAATTGAAAATGGTATGAATGCTGCCAGATTAAATTTCTCTCATGGAAGTCATGAAGAACATAAGAGAAGAATAGATATGGTTAAGGAAGCAAGAGCTGAATTAGAAAAGCATATTGCTATATTACTTGATACAAAGGGACCAGAGATTAGAACTGGAAACTTTGAAAATGGAACTGTAGAACTTAAAGAAGGAACAACTTTTATCGTTCATTGTGGAGAGGATATTATAGGAGATGAGAGTAAATGTTCTATTACTTATAAAAACCTCTATAAAGATATAAAACCAGGAAACATACTTTTAATAAATGATGGATTAGTGGCATTAAAAGTATTATCTATAGAAGGTAAAGAAATAAAAACTCATGTTGAAAATACAGGAGTTATAGGAAATCACAAGGGAATGAATGTGCCAGGAGTTAAATTAAATCTTCCAGCATTAACAGAGAAAGATATAGCAGATTTAATGTTTGGTATAGAAAGTGAAGTAGATATAGTAGCTGCATCTTTTATAAGAAAAGGTACAGATGTTCTAGATATAAGACATCTTCTTGATAAGAATGGTGGAGATTATATTCAAGTATTTTCAAAGATTGAAAATAGAGAAGGCGTAGATAATATTGATGAAATTATAAGGTATTCTGATGGAATTATGGTAGCAAGAGGGGATTTAGGAGTGGAAATTCCTACTGAAGAGGTACCAGTAGTTCAGAAGATGATTATACAAAAATGTAATGAAGCTGGAAAGCCCGTAATTACTGCAACTCAAATGTTAGATTCTATGATTAGAAATCCAAGACCTACTAGAGCAGAAGCTTCAGATGTAGCTAATGCCATCTTTGATGGAACTGATGCTATAATGCTAAGTGGAGAGACTGCCAGTGGTAAATATCCAGTAGAAGTTGTAAAAACTATGTCTCAAATAGCTATGAAGGCAGAGGAATATATAAACTACGAGGAAAGTTTTAAGAAAAGAAGAAAGTTACATGTTGCTAATGTGCCTAATGCTATAAGTGTAGCTACATGTACAACAGCAATGGAGTTAAATGCATCAGCAATAATTACAGCGACTCAAAGTGGTCAAACTGCAAGACAAATCTCTAAATATAGACCGGAATGTGAAGTAATAGCTTGTACTCCTTACGAAAGGGTTGCAAGAAGTTTAGCACTAAATTGGGGTGTGTTCCCTGTAATAACTCCAAAATTAAAGGATACAGATGAATTAATAGATAAGACTTCAGAAATTGCATTAGCAGCTAATTATGTAGAGAAGGGTGATCTTGTAGTAATTGTTGCCGGAATACCAATGAACTACATAGGTAGTACAAATATGATGAAGGTTCATATTATAGGAGATGTACTTTTACAAGGTAAAGGAAGTAATTCTGGTACAGCTTTTGGAACAGTAATGCATGTAAATAATTCTAAGAAGTTTTTTAATTCTCTAGATGAAAAGCAAATTATTATAGTAGATAAATTAAGTAGAGATTTTTCAGATGTGCTTAATGAAGTTGGTGGAATAATAGTAGAAAGCGATGAGATGAGTTCTAGTGTATTACTAGAATGTGCATCAAGAAACATTCCTATTATATATAATGCACAAAACGCATCTTCAATTATAAAATCTGGATGTTTTATAACTATGGACTCAAAAGTAGGAATGGTATATAGCGGCAAAGCTAATATTAAGTAGTTTCATCCAAGGAATTATTTAAAAATTAAGATAATTATGGTATTTATGTAAAATTTATAAAAAATATTGAAATTATCTGAAATTTAATGTATAATTAATAATCCAATGGATAAGACTTAAAATATAACATTTTTGGCAACTGATTCATTATTGACACCCGCTAAGGGTGTCTTTAATTTTTTCGAGAGTTTTCATTTAGATATATTAGCATTAAGAAGTAGCTATAATTTTAGGCCTACCCCGTGCATAAAAAAAATATTTTTCCACATAATAGTATTATCTAATAACTTAAGATAATAATTAAGAATAGGAGTGCTATGAATGAGTGGAAATTTAGCATGTAATGCAACTAATTGTACACACAATAATTCTGGAATGTGCACCGCTAACAGTATTCATGTACAAGGAGCAAATGCTCACTCTAGTGAGTATACTCAGTGTGGAAGCTTCACAGAAATGGGAATAAAAAATTCTCTTTCCAATGTATATAATATGAATATTGGAGGAGAAGTTAAACAAAGCTTTAATAATTTCTCTGGAGGTACAGGACCAAGAATAGTATGTGATGCAATAAACTGTAGGTATAATATCAATAAGGATTGTGTTGCAAACTTTGTACACATTAATGGGGTAGGTGCAATAAGTAGTAATAGAACAGACTGTGAAACTTTTAAGATTTAATTCACTATAGTAAGGGTAACTTTAGCTAATTTTATTAATAATCTAAAGTTGCCCTTACTTTAATTTTATATTATGACTACTTATTATGGTTAATTGACTAGTTTTCTGATAAAATTAAAATTAATTAGAAGCTAATAAAGGGTGGTTTTATGAAAATACGTAAAGAGATAAGTAAGGTTAAAGTTATAGAAGAAGCTGAAAAAGAAGAGAGAGAAAGAGTGGAAGCTTCATTAGAAAAAGAAAGATTTCTAAAAGAGGATAGGGAAAGTGAAGAAAGAGAAGCAGAGATAGAAAATCTTATTTTAGAATTAAACAATAATCATGCAGATATAGAAATTGCAAAGAATAAGGATTATATAATTAAAATAGAAGGATATGGACATGAAGGAGAAGGGGTAGGTAAAATAAATAACTTTACTGTGTTTGTTAAAGGAGCCATAAAGGGTGAAACAGTAAAGATAAAGCTTATAAAAATAAGTAAAACCTATGGTATAGGTAAACTATTAGATGTAATTCTCTCATCTAAATATAGGACAGAACCCATATGCCCAATTTATAAGAGATGTGGAGGCTGTAATCTTCAACATATATCCTATGAAGAACAACTTAACTTTAAAACTCAAAGAGTAAAGGATGTTATGGAAAGAGTAGGAAAGATAGAAGGATTAAAGGTACATAATACTATGGGCATGGATTTCCCATATAACTATAGAAATAAGGTTCAGTTACCAGTTGGAAATAATGATGGAAATATAGTAGTAGGATTTTATGCACCAAGATCCCATGAAATAATAAATATGGATCACTGTTATATACAAAGTAAAATAGGTGATAAAGTTGTTAAGATCCTTAAGGAATGGATGAAAGAGAATAAAGTAACTCCTTATGACGAAAAAAATCATAGTGGTGTAGTTAGACATATAATGATTAGAGAGGGTTTTCAGACTAAGGAGGTAATGGTTGTAATAGTTACTAATGGAGAAAAGTTACCTAATATAAAACCACTTATAAAATCTCTTAGAGAAGAAATTTTAAATCTTAAATCTATAATTCAAAATGTAAATAAGGATAAAACAAATGTGATTTTAGGTAACAAATCTATTACTCTATGGGGAACAGATACAATATCGGATTATATAGGTGAATTTAGATTTAATATATCACCATTATCTTTCTTTCAAGTAAATCCTGTACAAACAGAAATGCTATATAAAAAAGCATTAGAATATGCAAGTCTTACAGGAGACGAGGTTGTATTTGACGCATATTGTGGTACAGGGACTATATCACTGTTCTTATCTAAAAAAGCTAAAATGGTATATGGAATTGAAATAATACCAGAAGCTATAGAAAATGCTAATGAAAACAAAGTAATTAATAATGTAAAAAATGTGGAATTTATAGTAGGAAAATCAGAAGAAGAAATTCCGAAACTAATTGAAGGCGGAATATACCCAGATGTAATTATGCTAGACCCTCCAAGAAAGGGTTGTGAGGAATCACTTCTACATGCCATAGCAGAAGTAAAACCTAAAAGGATTGTTTATGTATCCTGTGACCCTGCAACCTTAGCAAGGGATTTAAAGATTCTTGAAGAATTAAATTATAAAGCAGTGGAGCTACAGCCAGTAGACATGTTCCCTCAAGGACATCATACTGAGGCCGTTGTTAAGCTAGAGAGATAACTAATGAACACTAAAATCCTTGAAACCCGCATGAACAGAACAAATAGTTATATAGTTATATAGTTATATTGTTTAATAGCTAAATAGTTAACTAGTTATATAGTCATATATTTAAATAGTTAATTAGCTATAGTAAAATATCACAATAACAATTAAAGAAAGTTATACAAGAATCCATGTACAAACCAGTAAAGATTAAAAATAATAATCTTTACTGGTTTTTTATGTTGAAAAAATATTTAGGTTTTATGATTAATGTTGAAATGTGACAAATGAAATTCATTGATGAATCTTTGACAATTAGATAAAATTGTAGATAAGTATATTACTATTGATTTACATATAGTATAAAAATATACTTATAAGTAAAATATTATTTGAGGGGGAGTAACTATACAATGAAAAAAATAAATTTTCCATTACTTATTGGAAGTATAATTGTAATATTTTTATCAATTGTAGCTTTATACCCAGGATTTTTCGCGTCAAAGGATCCTCTTTTTGAAGAAACACCTAAGTATATAGAATACAAAGAGGATGGTAAATTGGTAGAAAAGTTTGCGTACAATCCAATGCCACCTAATAAAGATAATATTCTTGGAACAGATGATGCTGGAAGAGATGTATACTCAAGACTTGTATATGGAACTAGAAACACATTAAAATTGGCACTTCTTATAACTATATTTAGAATGATCTTAGCCCTTCCACTTGGATTAGCTGCAGGAATGGGTGTAAAGTTTGTTTCAAATATAATAAAAATATTTAATACATTTTTTACTGCAATACCTATGCTTTTATTTAGTTTTGTTATTTTGAATATAGGATACTTCAGAAATTTACAAATGGATAAGTCAATTTTTGCTTTTGCAATAGTACTTACCATTGTGGGATGGGCTAAATTAGCTGGAATAATTGAAGATTCCACTAGGATGGTTATGGAAGAAGATTTTATTGAAGGTGAGATAGCTATAGGGAAGACAAAACTACAGATAGCACGGCAAAATGTGTTACCTCACATATTACCAACTAGTATAAGCTTGTTTTTTAAAGAAATGGGTATGGCGTTGTTTTTAATTGCTCAGTTAGCAGTTCTTTATATTTTTGTTGGAGTAGCAAGACAAGTTAAGGCACTAGCCTTTAGAGCAAATTATCAAATGATTTTAGAGCCTGAATGGGGAGGTACTCTCTCAAGAATTGCAATAAACGTTAAAAAATATGAAACAACATATTGGATGACTCTTTATCCTATATTGGTTTTTAGTGTTGCAATAATTGGAATAAATCTTACAGGAGAGGGACTTAGAATAGAATTTCAAAAGAGGGAGTCTAGAGTTATTAGTTCTATTAGAAAGATTTCTTACCTAATATCACCAAAAATATTTATCTCACAGCTTAAAGATATTAAGAAGTACTATAAACCTGTAATTATCAAGAGTTTAATTATAATAGGTGTTATTGCATATATAGTAATACCTTGGCATCCAAGCCTTTATAAATTTGACATAAACCAAGCTAAACTACATGTTGAAGAACTTACCAGTGATAAATATAGAGGCAGGGTAGCTGGAACAGAAGGAGGCCATTTAGCAGGAGAATATATAATTAACACTTTAAAATCATATGGCTATGAAGTTAATACTTTAGAAATACCACTAACAACTACCATAAAAAGTTCAGAAACTAACACTGAAGAAACTATTCCTGAAATTCTGGCTCCTGTGGTAATTGAATCAGGATGGATAAAGGTTACAGATGACAATGGAGAAGAAAAGACCTACCAGTTGCATAAAGATTTTACAATTGCAACTGTAAGTAAAAACATATTTATGACTAAGAAAAAAGAAAAATTGCATTACAAGGGAGTTGCAGCAGACCTTGAAAATGCAAATAATATACCAGAAGGGACAGAGTTCTTTTCTATTAAGAGGGAATATAGTGGTTTAGAATTTGATTCTTTTGGTATCCAAAATCAAATAACAAATGAATTAGGAGAAAGTTTTAATTATGATATACAGTTTATATTAGGTGAAGGCTATAATACTAGCAATAATACCTACTTTTTTAATTCTACAGATATTATTCCTTTTGATGAATTAAGGGAAGTGTTAGAGAAGGGTTATAGAGAAGTTGAGATAAGCTTTGACTATCCCAAGATACCAAATTACAAGGGACGTAATATTACTGCATTTTTACCTGGTAAAGGCAAAACCTATGAAGAACCAGGTGAGTTAATAATTATAGGGGCAAGCTATGATGGTGTCTATAAAAATGGAACTGACAGTACCTATGCTATGACAGCAACTCCTACTGCAACAGCATTGGAGGTGGCAAGAATGTTATCTCTTACAGAAGAACCATTGAAAAAGTCAATCCAGTTTATATTTTGGGATAATGAGTATGACAAATTTAAATATTCAAAGGTTGATGGCTCATATCATTACAGTGTAATAGAAGGTATGCCTGTAAATATGGCAATGTCACATGGATATTATTATTTTGATATAAGCTATCCAGGATATAAAGAAGATAAAGATTTAAATCTTATAACCTTTCCAGCTCAAATAGCAGAGAATAGTAATTATCTAATGGGATTAGAGATAGAAAAACGATTTAAGCAATTAGATGTAAGATATCAAAGATTTCACGAAAATTATGCAACTACAAATGCTTTAATTAACATGAGATTAAATGCACTTTCAAGTGTTGGAATAGGGAATTCGTCAACAGATGGAGTTAATAGTGGTATTGATAGTATAAAAAATATAAATTATAGAAGAATGGAGAGTATTGGACAAATATTAGTAGATACCATGACAATGAATTCTTATATGATGGATTAGTAAGAAACCTTTGAAAGGAGAAAAACCATGATAGAAGTAATAAATCTAACTAAACAATTTTTAATAAAAGACAAAATTTTTGGTGTGAATAAAGGGGTTGTACATGCAGTAAATGGTGTTAACTTTAAAATAGAAAAGGGGGAGACTCTGGGTCTTGTTGGAGAGTCAGGAAGTGGTAAATCAACCATAGGGAGATTGATATTAAGGCTCTTAGAACCAAGCGAAGGAAAGATATTTTTAGAAGGAAGAGATATTAGTACCATTAGCAACAAAGAGTTCCGAAAGCTAAGAAAGAATTTACAAATAGTTTTTCAAAATCCCTATTCTGCATTAGATTATAAAATGACTATTGAAGATATTTTGATTCAACCACTTCAAATACACAAAATAGTTGAACCATTACAATACAAGAAAGAAGTAGGCAAATTACTTGAAATGGTAGGATTGTCAGCACAGGATGCTAAGAAATTACCTCATGAATTTAGTGGAGGTCAGAGACAAAGAATTGCAATAGCTAAAGCTTTAGCAACAAGACCTAAGTTTGTAGTATGTGATGAATCTGTATCAGCTTTAGATGTATCTGTTCAATCACAGATACTCAATCTTATTATGGATCTTCAAGAAGAGTTTGGTTTATCCTATTTATTTATATCCCATGATCTAAGTGTAATAAGGCATGTAAGCAACAAAGTAGCAGTAATGTATCTGGGGAAAATAGTAGAGAAAGGTAGTGTTGATGATATTTTTGATTCTCCAAAGCACCCATATACTGAGGCTTTAATGTCAGCTTCACCAGTACCTGAGCCTAGTAGAAATATTAATAGAATAAAGCTTCAAGGTGAAATACCTAGTGCAATGGATATACCATCAGGATGTGCATTTCACAATAGATGTCCTAAAAAAATGGCTAAATGTGAAACTATTGAGCCAGAACTTATAGAACTTGACAATGGAAGGTTAGTTTCTTGCCATTTGTTTAAAGATGGGAGGAGTAAAAATGAAAGCTGAAATATTAAAGGTGGTAACTAAAAAAGTTCTTATGAATATATTAATACTCCTTGTAATTGTATTCCTTGTTATAGCTGTAACAGGAATACCATTAGATTTTGATATAGTTTCATACAATGGAAAACACACACCTAATATGAAAATGGATGGAGTTATCCAAAACATAAGAAATAACTTTAAAATATTTTTGAGTGGTGAAGAATTTAATATTAAGGTTCAGGGAGAAACTATAGGACAACTATTAGCTAAAACAGCAACTAAAAGCTTATTTATATTATTTTTTGGAACTCTTTTAGCAGTTGTTATTGGAATTCCTAAAGGAATTATAGATAGTAGAAAGAAGGAGAGGAGTGGAACAATAAAATTACTGCAATCTCTAATACCTCTTTCAATCCCAGATATTTTAACAATAGTACTTGTACAGATGGGTGCTATATACTTATATAATAAGGGAATTTCATTATTGGGTTTAGGATCACTGCCAGCATTTGGAGATGAAGGATTTGTAAATGCAATTTACCCTATAATATCAATATCAATACTTCCAGCAGCATATATTGCAAGGATAACAGCTACTACAATAGAAGAAAATTTTGAAAAGCCATATATACTAGCAGCTAGGGGAAAGGGATGCTCTAGGGTTCAAATTATAAAAAACCACATGATGAAAAGCATAATTTATGGAGTATTATCTGGATTTCCAACAGTTATGGGGATAATGTTTTCAAGTCTTATTATAGTCGAAAGATTATTTTACTTTAGAGGAATGGGATTTTATATGATACTTTTTTATACAACAGATTTGATTCCACCATATGAAGGTGGAATAGCCTTTACTACATTTATTTTATTTCTGGCGATTTTTTATTATTTAATTTTTATGATTTTTAATGTGTTAAAAGATATTATATTGCCTAGGACAAAATTTCATTGAGGAGGGATAAGATGACATTACTTCAGGTTAAAAATTTAAAAACATATTTTTATTTGAATGGAAGGGAATATCCTGCAGTAGATGATATAAACTTTACCCTAGATGAAGGCAAAACAATGGCAATTATAGGTGAGTCTGGAAGTGGTAAAAGTGTGACTGCTTTATCTATCATGGGGTTAATTGATGCTCCAGGAAAAATAATTGGTGGAGAGATATATTATAAAGGAGAAAATTTGCTTAAAAAGAGTGAAAAGGCAATGAGACAAATAAGGGGAAATGAAATATCTATGATATATCAGGATCCAATGACTACATTAAATCCTATGAATAAGGTAGGAGAACAGATTGCAGAAGCTCTCATAATTCATAAAAAAGTTAGTAAGAAGGAAGCTCAAAAGGTTGTTATAGAGTTAATGAAAGCCGTTGGTATTACGGATGGAGAAGAAAGATATCATCAGCTTCCTAATCAGTTTAGTGGGGGAATGAGACAAAGACTTATGATAGCTATGGCAATAGCTTGTAAGCCTAAAATATTAATAGCAGATGAACCTACAACGGCTTTGGATGTTACAATTCAAGCAGAAATTTTAGATCTATTACGTAAACTTAATAGGGAATACAATATGTCCATAATATTAAATACCCATGACTTAGGGGTAGTAGCAGAGATGGCAGATGAAGTGGTAGTTATGTATTGTGGAAAAATCATGGAAATGGCACCTAATAAAGAATTATTTGAAAATCCTATAAATCCATATACTAAAAAGCTTATGGAGTGTATTCCCAGAATAGATGATAAAAAGAGGAGATTAGAAACAATTGAAGGATATGTGCCACATCTATCACAATTATCAAAGGGATGTAGATTTTCAGATCGTTGTCATGAAGCCTGTGATAAATGCAGAAATGAATTGCCAGATTTAAAAGAGGTTTTTAAAGGACATTGGTCTAGATGCTGGCTTCATGAAGATTAGTTTAGGGTGTTTTTAAATAAATCATCTAAAAAAATAACATTTTATATATAAGAAAATTCATGTAAATATAAATATGATTTGCTACCATAATTTTAGTGATGGTAGCAAATTGTTTTTTTATTTTAATATTGACCATTATATATTATTGGTTTATTATATGGGCATAATATATAATTTTGAGGCACGAAATATTAATTTTATTTAAAGGGATGATAATATGTTGTCAAAAGAAATGGATGAATTGATTAAGCAACGGCAAGGTCAAGTAAAGAAGGAAAATTCTCAGATTCCTTACGGTGTTGCATTGCTTTTAATTACATTAATAATGTGTGCTATACTTTGGAAAAGCAAGTATAATTATGCTGTATGTTTAGGTGTAGGTGTTATAATTGGTATTATTTTAAGATATTCGAGATTTTGTTTTACAGCAGCATTTAGAGATCCTTTTGTTAGTGGAAATACAAGAGGGTTAAGAGGGATGATACTAGCTATGATTGTAAGTACTGTAGGTTTTGCTGTAATTCAATCAGGATATATTCATAATAAAGGTATTGATTACAATTTGATTCCAGGAGCAGTTAGTTCAGTAGGTATTCATGTAATGATTGGTGCTTTTATATTTGGTATTGGAATGGTTTTAGCTGGAGGCTGTGCTTCAGGTGTATTGATGAGAATAGGAGAAGGACATGCTTTACACTGGGTTGTCCTTATAGGATTCATAATTGGAACCTTACTAGGAGCTAAGGACTATTCTTTTTGGTATGAGCATTTTATTAAGGATGCTAAGACCATTTACTTTTTAGAGCATTTTGATTTGAAAATTGTTGTTTTAGCGCAGATAGTTGTATTAATAATTTTATATAAATTAGCATTAAGGTATGAAAATAGACATTTGAAATAATTGTAATGGAGGAGCTTATATGACAGTAAGAAAGGTAGATTGTTTAAGTGAATTATGCCCTATTCCGTTGTTAAGGGCAATGCAGGAGCTTAAAACAATGGAGCCAGGAGATATTTTAATTCTTAATTGCGATCATAGTTGTGTGGCCATTGATATAGAGAAATGGGCATTAGAAAAGGAATATCCTATACAGCTTGTGGAATTAGGTAGAGGAGAGTGGGAAGTGTATATTCAAAAACCAAAAGGAAAATAGGGGAGAGATAAAATGAAGTCTGTAATAAAATGTCTTAAGAAACCTTGGCCTTATTGGGTAGGTGGAATTTTATTAGGAATAATGAATGTAATTTTACTAGGTCTAATTGGTATAAGCTGGCAAATAACTAGTGGGTTTTTATTATGGGGTATTGGCATACTACAATGGTTTGGATTAGATCCCTTTAAATGGGAGTATTTTAGTCATTTTCAATCTTACTACGGTCCTATAATTTCCAATGGAAACATATTTATTAATCAATATACAATTTTAAATATAGGTGTTATTTTAGGAGCTTTAGTTGCAACTTTATTAGCTTCCCAATTTAAATGGAAGAAAATAAAGAATAAAAAGCAGTTTATAATTGCTCTTTTAGGAGGAATTATGATGGGATATGGAACTAGACTTGCAGTTGGTTGTAACATTGGTGCTTTTTTCAGCGGAATACCATCATTTTCTTTACACGCTTGGGTTTTTGGTATTTTTGTAATGTTAGGTACATGGGTAGGAGTTAAGATTTTAGTTAAATTCTTTATATAAAAATGGAAAAGAGGACATGTGTCCTCTTTTATTAACAAAAACCTCTTTTATTAGAAATTATAAAATCTACAAACATTTGCTCGTGCTTTGTAAGTGTATATTTTTTTCTTGAAGCTATATAATAACTGAAAGAAATTTTCAAATCCTCTACTTCAACGATTTGAATAGACTGTTTTTTTAGTTCTTGAGCAACTGTTAATTTTGGTAAAAAAGAAAAACCTTTTCCCGAAAGAATAGAAGACTTAATAGATTCGGGAGAATTTAAATCGTAAATCACATTTAAATCTTCTACAGTTACATTTTTTTCTTTTAATGATTTTTCAATTACATATCTAGTTCCAGAATTTTGTTCTCGTAAAATTAGTGGAATATGTTTTAATTCTTCCATAGAAATTCTTTTAGGTGAATTATCACTATTTCCTACTAGCAAAAGCTCATCCGAAATAATAGGTTGAGTAGAAATATCATTTAACATTGGATCATGCTGAATGATTCCAATATTAATATCATGTTCTTGTAGTTTTTGAATAACTTCCCTTGAATTTATTACCTCCATACGAATGTCAACTTCTTCATGGAGATGTTTAAAGGTAAAAATACTACAAGGAAGAGCATATTCACCCACACTTTTGCAAGCACCAATCATTAACTTTGGTTGTTCTTGATGCAAGTTAATCAAATCTCTTTTAATATTTCCTTGAATAGAAAGTAAAGTATCTGCATAGTTAAATACTACTTTTCCTTCTTCTGTTAATTCTACACCTTTATTACTTCGATTTAAAAGATTTACACCTAATTCATTTTCTAAGCTCTTAAGCTGACCACTGAGACCAGGTTGGGTAAGGTGAAGAATTTGTGCTGCTTTTGAGATACTATTATATTTCACTGTTATATAAAATGATTCAAGATATTCAAGATTCATATAGTCACATCCTAAAAATAATTATACATATATTCTATTTTACTAGTATATTACACAGAAATAAATATATTTATTTTTATTAGGCATATTTTACAATTGGTTAAAGGGAAGTGTTATGGTATATAACATTTAGTTTCTATGGAAAAAGAATAATATGTAATAGAATTTTATTATAAAGATAATACGTCATGATGTAAACGAAAACACAACCACTTTGCACCAAATATTGTTAAAAAAATCACACTAAATTTTAAATTAAAAGTATAAGGAGGAAAAAAATGAAAAAGACTGAACAAATTTTAGGATTTATAGGAATTTTACTAGTATTACTTTTAGGAAAGACATTATTAAAAACTGACATGCTATTTTTTAGACTATTAGTGGGTGTGGGATTAGGTTATGCTTTAACTAGGGCCTACACAGGATTTGCAGGTAGTGTTAATCGTGCATTTAACACAGGATCAACAAAATTAATGAGGACACTAATGGTCTTGTTCTTTATCTCATCTTTATTGACTACTGCTTTTTTATTCAAGGCAGATCCAGCTAGTTACGATCTGTGGATAAACCCAATTAACCTTGGTCTTATATTAGGGGCAATACTATTTGGGTTTGGTATGTCATTTTCATCATGTTGTGCATCAGGAGTACTTACGGACTTAATAACAGGTCTTCCTAGAGCGTTTATTACATTAATCTTCTTTGGGTTAGGAGTATTTTTAGGATTCCCTATACAAAATACTGTAGGATGGGTTAAGAACTCTTGGTTTTCAACTCCAGTAGGTGAAAAGTTGGCAGGAGGTGTATTCCTACCAGATCTATTTAAATGGGATGGTCTTGAAGGATATCTTGGTGCCTTAGTATTAATGGCATTATTTTGCGGAGTAGTTGTGTTTATATCATACCGTTACGAGAGACGTCGTAAGCAAAATAATACTTATACTGGTCACTCAATGGAAAAGGTACAGGATGAAAGTGAAGTGTTAGACACTAAGAATTACAAGCTTTTAAGTGAAACAACATACAACAGATTATTTGTAAAACCTTGGACACTAGTGCAAGGGGCTGTAGTTATAGGTATATTATTTGCTTTGTTAATGGGAATTACTAAGGCTGGATGGGGTGCATCTACTCCTTATGGAATATGGTTTGGGAAATTCTTGATGATATTTGGAGTTTCACCAGAATCTTTGGCAGCCTTTACTCAAATGCCAGCAAAGGCGTATCTTATTCCATTCTTTGAACATGCTGTTTCAGTGCAAAACTTTGGAATACTCATTGGAACTAGCATATACTTGTTAACTGCTGGTAAGTTTAAGAAAACATTTATGTCAGAGATGCACATTACAGTAAGAGAAGTATTACTATATGCACTAGGCGGAATTACTATGGGATTAGGTACTAGACTTGCTAATGGATGTAATGTAGGGGCATTATATACTCCAATTGCAAATTTCTCACTTTCCGGTTGGATTTTCTTAATTTTCATGGTAGTTGGTGGTATTGTAGGAAATACACTAGCAAAAAGACTATTTAAACAACATTAAAAGGAGGAATCATTGTTATGGGTAAAAGGATTTTAATTATTGGAGGAGTTGCTGGAGGAGCTTCAGTTGCAGCAAGAGCACGTAGAATTGATGAAGAAGCAGAAATAATTATGTTTGAGAAGGGACCTCATGTATCTTTTTCTAACTGCGCTTTACCATTTCATTTAAGTGGCATGGTGGAAAATGGTGATGATTTAGTTTTAATGTGTCCAACACAGTTCAAAAATCAATATAATATTGAAGCTAGAGTTAATAGTGAAGTTATAAAAATTATAAGAGAAGATAAAAAAGTAGTAGTTAAGAACCTTCTTACAGGAGAAGAATATGAAGAGTCCTATGACAAATTAGTTTTATCTCCAGGAGCTAATCCAATATTGCCAAGAAGTATTGAAGGAGTAACAGGTTCCAATGTATTTACAGTAAGAAATGTAGTTGATATAAAGAAATTAAAGAATTATATTGATAGTAACAATATTAAGGATATTGCTGTTGTTGGCGGTGGTTTTATAGGAGTTGAAGTAGCAGAAAACCTATGTTTAGCAGATAAGAATGTAAGTCTTATAGAAGCACTTGATCAAATAATGAGTCCTTTTGATTATGATATGGCTCAAATACTTCACAAAGAAATGATGGATAAGGGAGTAAACCTTATATTAAGTGATGGAGTTAAGAAGATAGATGAAGACTTTGTAGAATTACAATCAGGTAAAAAGGTGGCTGCAAAAGTTGTAGTAATGGCAATTGGTGTTAGTCCGGAAACAGGATTAGCTAAGGATGCAGGACTTGAAATTGGAGTAACTGGAGGCATTAAAGTTGATCATAACTATTTGACCAATGATAAAGATATATATGCTGTAGGTGATGCTATAGAAGTATATAATCGCTTAACACATAAAACTTCAAGGCTGGCTTTAGCAGGACCAGCTCAAAGACAGGCTAGAGCAGCAGCTGATAATATGTATAATATTCATCACAATAATTATGGAGTTATAGGATCATCTGTAGTTCAAGTATTTGATCTAGGAGCAGCTTCTACAGGATTAAATGAAAAAGCTGCTAAAGCAGCAGGGATTTCTTATGATTTTGTATATATTATTCCAGGAGATAAAGTTGGATTAATGCCAGATAGTAATCCAATGCATTTCAAATTAATATATGAATATCCAACAGGAAGAATTCTTGGAGCACAGGCTATAGGAAAAGGAAATGTAGATAAGAGAATAGATGTAATTGCAACAATGATAACAATGGGTGGAACCTTAGAGAATTTAAAGGAATTAGAGTTATGTTATGCTCCTTTATTTGGAACAGCAAAAGATGTAGTTAATTTTGCAGCTTTAGTAGGACTAAATTTATTATATGGTAAGTTTAGACAAGTACCAGTAACAATAGTTAGGGAGTTAGTAGAAAAGGATGAATTTATTGTAGATGTAAGAGAGAAGCATGAATATGAACAAGGACATCTTAAGAATTCAGTAAATATTCCATTAAGTGAAATTAGAGAAAGAATGTCTGAAATTCCAAAGGATAAACCGGTATATTTACATTGTCGTTCAAGTCAAAGAAGTTATAATGCAGTAATGGCACTACAAAATAGTGGATATGATAATGTAATCAATATATCTGGTTCTTATCTAGGTATTTGTTGCTACGAATATTATCAAGATCAAGTAACAGGAAGAGCAAAGATAGTTACAGAATATAATTTTAATTAAGGATTGAATTTTATGAAGAAAAAGTTGAACAGAATAGACATATTAGCCTTAGCATTAGGATCTATTATTGGATGGGGTTCATTTACCTTGCCAGGTTCAAAGTTTCTCCATGAAAGTGGTATTATTAGCACGGCCATCGGTTTCATACTTGGTGGTCTTGCTATTGTTTTTATACAAAAGGGTTATCACATAATGATGGAGAAGCATAATGAAGATGGGGGAGAATTCTCTTATACTTACAATAACTTAGGAAAGGGAAATGGATTTATAGTAGGCTGGTCCTTGACATTGTGTTATATAAGTATGGTTCCACTTAATGCCACAGCCTTTGTATTGGTGCTTAAAAGATTATTTGGTTCAGCAGTGGATTTTATATATCTATATCAAGTAGCAGGTTATCCAGTATACTTGTCAGAGGTTATCATTGCCAGCTTGATAATTCTTGTATTTGCTTATATTAATATCAAAGGATTGAAATTGAGTTCCATGGTACAGAACATCTTAATTTTATTAATGGTGGTAAATGTAATTATAGTGTTTGCTTTCATGTTTATGAAGGTAGACCACAGCTTGATTAGGGATACCTATATTAATAACTATAAGTTTAATATTACTGAAGTAGTAAAAGTTTTTGCTATAGTACCCTTCTTGTTTGTTGGCTTTGATGTAATACCGCAAGTATCCACAGATTTGAATTTTGAAGCACCAAAAGCTACAAGAATGGCATTACTAGCAATATTTGCTGGAGTACTTTTTTATAACCTATTAAATATTACAACAGGTCTAGTTTATACTCCAGAGAAAGCTTTATTGGAGCAGTGGGCTTTAGGGTCTGCAGTACTTGATAATATGGGATATATAGGCTTTATTCTACTAATAATATCCCTAGCTGGTGCAGTAGCAGGGGGGATAAATGGGTTTATGTTAGGGAGTAGCAAGTTAATTGGAGCTTTGTCGAGATATAAACTTATCCCAGCAAAGTACAAAGAGAAAAATAAAAATGGTGTTTTCGAAAATGGAGTTAAATTTATAGCCGTAGTCAGTTTAATAGCGCCATGGTTTGGTAGAGAAGTTATTATTTATATTGTAGATATGTCATCCTTACTAGCTGCAGTAGCATATTTTTATGTATGTTATATTGGGTTTAAAAACTCAATAGGAGTTGACAAATATTTTTCAGCATTGGGGGCTTTTATAGGGCTAGTATTCATAGGATTATTGATAATACCAGGTTCTCCTGCAAGATTAAGTAGACCTTCTATGGTATTGGTGATTTTATGGGCAGTGTTAGGATATTTTTACTATAAGAAGTATTCAAAGACAATGAAATCAACGAGTAAGAATTTATAAATAGGAGATTGTTACTGTATAAATAAATTAATCTCTGAAACTTTGACGGATAAAATAACTATTTATATAGATAAACACTATAGTTTTTATACATTTGTAACACATAGTATTTAAATTCATAATATATAACAACATAATATGTTATTATATGGAGGAATAATAGTGAAGGAATTTTTAAGTGTTGAAGGAGTAGTTAAAAGTATAGAAGTGATGAAAACATCAGTAAATGACACATCGGCATGTACAATGATAATGTCAGTAAGAGGAAGAAGAGATGATGATTTTAACTTAGTAGTTAGCCGAGATACTTACTTTGTAGACCATGTTAATATAAGACCTGGCGATTATATAATTGGATTTTATGATGCATTAGCACCTGTTCCATTAATATTTCCACCACAGTATAGAGCTATTGTTATAGCCAGAAGATCAAGAAAAGAAAATGTCGTAGTGTCTCATTTCAATAGAAGATTAGTCAGTAGAGATGATTCACTTAGACTTAATATTAGTAATAGAACACAAATATTACTTGAAAATGGCCAGAGATTTTTGGGAAATATAGAAAATAGAAATCTTGTGGTTGTATATGGAATGAGTACCAAGAGTATACCTGCAATTACAACACCATCACAAATTATAGTTTTATGTGATAATTAGATATTTTATAAATAAGTTTGCCTAGTATGAATAATTATCATACTAGGCAAACTTATTCTTAAATTCAGCTATTTTATATAGGATAGCATAGTAGTGATTTTTAAATTAATTATGATATAATAATTATACTATTAAAGGAAAATAGATAAATTTATCCTATGATAGTAATTAGGTTTAATTAGGGTGGAAATTAGTAAAGTTGCATTAATTGATATTGTAATAATTAAACAAGTTTGTGTAAATTATTAATAAGTATATGAATAAAATATAGGATTTAGGGGGAAAAGATATGGAACAGGTTTTTATTGCCTTTGCATTAACGTTATTTGCAGGGCTATGTACAGGAATTGGAAGTGCTCTTGCGTTTTTTGCTAAAAAGACCAATACAAAGTTTTTATCAATTAGTTTAGGATTTTCTGCAGGAGTTATGATATATGTTTCTATGATAGAAATTTTTGTTGAAGCTAGGAATTTATTATCTGTTGAACTGGGATTTAAATTGGGTTCCTGGGTTACAGTAGGAGCTTTCTTTTTTGGTATGTTAATTATAGCTATTATTGACAAACTTATACCAAGTGGTGAAAATCCTCATGATATTTATAAAATTGAAGAATTAGAGGGAACGGAAAATGAAAATTTAAAAGATACATCAAAAGATAATAAGAAATTGCTTAGAATGGGATTACTTACAGCACTAGCAGTGGCTATTCATAACTTTCCAGAAGGATTGGCTACTTTTATTTCTGCATTACAAGAACCATCAATAGCCATACCTATAACAATTGCTATTGCTATTCATAATATTCCTGAGGGTATCGCAGTGTCAGTTCCAGTATTTTATGCTACAGGTAGTAGAAAGAAAGCCTTTCTATATTCTTTTCTATCTGGACTGTCAGAGCCTCTAGGTGCTATTATTGGTTATTTAGTGCTAATGCCATTTATTAACAATGTTACTCTTGGAATTATTTTTGCTATAGTTGCTGGTATTATGATATTCATTTCTCTTGATGAATTACTTCCATCGGCAAGAGAATATGGTGAACATCATTTATCTATCTATGGACTAGTAGCGGGAATGGCTGTAATGGCAATTAGCTTATTACTTTTCATTTAAGTAAAAGGATGGTGTTGTAAGTTGCTTGAAAAAAATAGAATTGGATATGCATGTACACCTGCATCTATTCCATATAAAACTTCAAGAAGCTTTTTATTAAAAAATTTTAGTGATGATATTTTTAATCAGTGTGTTAGAAGTAACATTGATGATTTGATGAATATATTAAAGTGGAATGTAGAAAATGCAATATATTTATTTAGGATAAGTTCAGATATAATTCCCTTTGGTAGTCACCCCATTAATAACCTAAAGTGGTGGGAGACCTATAATAAAGAACTTACAGAGTGTGGAGAATTTATAAAAAGTAATAATATTAGAGTTTCTATGCATCCTGGTCAATATACAGTTCTAAATTCTCCTAATGAGGAAGTAGTTGAGAAAAGTATTATGGATCTAGAGTATCATTGCAAATTTTTAGATAGTTTAGGTGTGGACTATTCTAACAAAATCATACTTCATGTTGGAGGGGTATATGGAGATAAACTTTCTGCCATGGAACGATTTAAGCATAATTTTAATAGACTATCAAACTCTTTGAAAAAAAGATTGGTAATTGAGAATGATGATAAGAGTTATACCATAGAAGATGTATTAAATATTTGTAATGATATTAAAATACCAGCAGTGTTTGATAATCTTCATCAACAGCTCAATCCTTGTTCTTTAGAGTGGAAGGATATTTTATACTCTGTTAAAAATACATGGAAGGTTGAAGATGGGCCAGTAAAATTCCATTATTCTGATAGAGATATAAGTAAAAAAGGAGGAGCTCATTCTAAGTTTGTTGTTACTAGTAATTTTTTAGATTATATGAAAAGTATTTCAGAAATTAATTCAGATGTTATGCTTGAAGTTAAGGATAAGGAAATATCAACAATCAAGTGTATTTGCACTCTTAATGAGGACTTACCAATTTCAATAAGGACAGAGCAATGGGCAAAGTATAAGTATTCTTTAATGGAAAAGGATTATTCTTATTATAAAAAATGTAGTAGCTTAGTAAATTCTCCTATACCAATGAGAGAAGTGTATATGTATATAGATCAGTGTCTAGAAAAGCCTTTTAGTAGAGGGAATTTCATTAACACAGCACAACATGTTTATGGATATATAAAAGATAAAGCAACATTAAAAGAAAAGAATAGGTTTAATGAACTTTTAAAAAGTCCAGACGAAAATAATATTAAGGTAAAAACTTTGTTAAAGAAACTAAGCGAAAAATATGGAGTGGATTACATTAATAATTCTTATTATTTTATATATTAGATTTAGTTCTAGGTATACATTTTATCCATGGTGATATAAAACAAATACTAAAATAATAAATTTATTGTTTTGAGTATATATTTCTTAAGGGGTGGGAGTGTAAGAATGGATAATTATACGGAATTAATTACAAAAGCATGGAATGAATTTGTGAAATACGGTATAGATAATAAAAAAGTTAAAAAAGATATAAGAGATTCATGGATAAGATGTAAAGAGTATAATGTAGACTATATGGATGGAAGAGGTGTTGAGGAATACAAAGCTCCTGTAGGAATTAAAGTTAAAGAGAATATAGAATTAGTTTCAGTAGCACATTCTATAATGGAGAATTTGTATAACACCATATCAGGTTCAGGCTTTGCTTTATTCCTTGCAGATAAAGATGGATATATACTAGATGTTATTGGTGATGATAGTATTTTAGAAAAAGCTAGGGACTTAAGATTTACAAAGGGAGCCTTATGGTCAGAAAAAGCAGTAGGAACTAATGCTATAGGAACTTGCTTATATCTAAATAAACCTATACAAACTATTGGCGCTGAGCATTATGGTATACAACAACATTCTTGGACGTGTTCATCAGCACCTATACATGATAGTGATGGGAAAATAATAGGGTGTATAAATATGTCTGGCATATGCAAGGATGCACATCTGCATACTTTAGGAATAGTTATTGCAGCAGCTGAATCCATAAAGAAACAGTTAGAACTTATATTATCCTATAATTTATTAAATATAACTTTTGATTCCATTGTAGAGGGAATGATAGTAATAGATGAAAAATTTAATATTAAGAGAGTGAATCATAGGGCAGAAAATATTTTAGCTATGAATCAAGATGAAATATTTGAAATAAATATAAAAGAAGCTTTAGGTAATTTAAATTTTGATTACATTATAGAAAATTATGAGGAAGCTTATAATAACATAGAATGTGACTTTAATATTAAGAATAAAAGAATAAAGTGTATATTAAATGTTGTACCTATGAATGTTAATAATAGGTCTATGGGAGTAGTTATAACTTTTAGAGAAAGTAAATCTGTACATAGGTTTGTAAATAAAGTGGTAGGATATAAGGCTAACTATAAGTTTGAAGACATTGTAACTAGTAACGATAAAATGATAAATATGATAAATTTTGCAAAAAGGGCTTCAAGGAGTGATTGCAATATATTAATAGAAGGACCTAGCGGCACGGGAAAAGAACTAGTAGCTCAATCTATACATAATTATAGTGAAAGAAGTAATGGCCCTTTTGTAGCTGTAAACTGTGCTTCAATTCCTAGAGATCTAATGGAAAGTGAATTTTTTGGTTATGATAAGGGCGCTTTTACTGGAGCTGCTAAAGAGGGACATCCAGGGAAATTTGAATTAGCAGATGGTGGAACAATTTTCTTAGATGAATTAGGAGAACTTCCTTTAGATATGCAATCGAAATTATTAAGAGTTTTAGATAACAATACCATAGTTAGAGTAGGCGGAAATTACGAAAAGAAATTAGATGTAAGAATAATAGGAGCAACTAATAAAGAGTTAAAAGAAGAGGTAAGTAAAAAAACTTTTAGAGAAGATTTGTATTACAGGTTAAATGTAATGAATATAAAAACCATCCCTTTGAAGGAAAGAAAGGAAGATATAGAGACACTAGCAAGACACTTTGTTAATAGTCTTAATTTTAAAAATAAAGCTAAATATAAACTAATAACAACAGATTATATAAATGAACTAAAAAAACATGATTGGCCTGGAAATGTAAGAGAACTTAGAAATGCTATAGAAAGAGATTATTATTCTAGTGAAAAGGATATAATTTGTGTACAATCTTTGGAAAAGTCACAAATGATAGAAGCTAATTTTAATAATGAGAAAGCAAGTGATGTAGATGAAATAGTACCTATAGATATTTTAGAAAGAGAAAGTATAGTAAAAGCTATTAACTCTTGCGGAGGTAACATATTAAAGTCTGCGGAAATGCTAGGAATAAGTAGAGCTACTATTTATAGAAAGATAAAAAAATATAACATAAAAAACCTATAAATTACTTTGTTTTTTTATTATCAATGATTAGAATCATATATGTATCAAAATGAGAATTAAATATAATAAATCTTAAAATGAGACACTGAGGTGTGTATCATTTTGAGATTTTTTTATTTACCATATAAATTAAATTTTTATATAGGATTTATAATAAATTTAATTAGAAATATAGAATGGTACTTAGTGTAGTCATTTACATAGCTATAAGTAAAATAGGAAAAATAATGTCTGAAAAAGTATTTTAAGTAATGATTTTGGCATAAGACTTGCATGATAAATATGTGAGAATATTAACAATATACTAGATTATTATTTTTTAGGAGGTATTTTTATTATGAAAGCAGCATTATGGTATGCTAAGAAAGATATTAGGGTTGAAGAGGTAGATGAACCAAAGGTTACTAAAGGAAATATAAAAATTAAAGTTAAATGGTGTGGAATATGTGGTTCAGATTTGCATGAATATTTAGGAGGACCTATTTTCATACCTGTTGGACAACCTCATCCTTTAAGTGGGAATATAGCACCAGTAGTTCTAGGGCATGAATTTTCAGGGGAAGTTGTAGAAGTAGGAGAAGGAGTAACAAAATTTGAAATAGGTGATAGAGTTATTGTAGAACCTATAGTAGCTTGTGGAGAATGTCCAGCATGTAGAGAAGGTAAATACAATCTGTGCTCTTCCTTAGGATTTCACGGACTTTGTGGTAGTGGTGGAGGACTTGCAGAATATACTGTATTTCCAGAAGAATATGTGCATAAAATGCCAGAGGGGATGACTTATGAACAAGGAGCTTTAGTAGAACCAATGGCGGTAGCACTTCATTCTATTAGAATTGCTAATTTTAAAACAGGAGATACTGCTATTGTACTTGGTTCAGGACCAATAGGACTTGCAACTATTGAATGCTTAAAAGCAGCAGGAGCAAAACTAGTAGTAGTGTTGCAAAGAAAATCAATAAGACAGGAATATGCAAAGAGGGCAGGAGCAGATGTTGTTCTTGATCCAAATGAAGTTGATATAGCTATGGAGGTTAAAAAACTTACTGGTGGAACAGGTGTAGATGTGGCCTTTGAAACTACAGGAGCAAAGATAGGCTTTGATATAGGCATAGATAGTCTAAAATATGAAGGAACTATGGTAATAACAAGTATTTGGGAAGATGAAATAAACTTTAACCCTAATGTATTAGTATTTTCTGAAAAGAAAATAGTAGGAACTTTAGCCTATAGACATGAGTTTCCAGCAACAATTGCGCAAATGAGCGATGGAAGAATTAAGGCAGAAGGATATATAACTAAGAAAATAGCACTTGAAGATATAGTTGAAGAAGGATTTGGAGCTTTGACAGGTCCTGAAAAGAAAAAACATGTGAAAATTCTTGTAACTCCAGATAAAGCTCTTTTAAATAAATAAGAAATCAGAGAAAATGTACAGATACAAAATGAGTATGGAATAAAATGGTGAAAGCCTAAGGAATTAAATTATCCTTAGGCCTTTAAATTTTTTTGTTTTAAGAAAGTTACTTATTGATGTTTGTTAATATCCAAGTTCATTCTCTTAAATAAAATATTGTTTTCAAGGTGAATATGTTGGAATAAATCACTCTCTAGTTCTTCAATAATTTTATAAGTTATAACATAGGTATTACAACCGTCATTAGGAACTTTGAAATCATTGGTAATTTTTCTAAGTTCCTTTAAAATATCTCCAGCACCTTCATGCTCCTCCTCGGTTTCATTAATTACTTCATTAATTTTTTGAAGTTGATTAACACTTGGATTTTTATCATATTCTTTAATTAATGGGAAAAGAATTTGTTCTTCTTTAAGCAAATGTTGCTCTAATTCAGTTTTAAGCATTGAAAAGAGCTTATGGACTCTGAATAGTACATTATGGTTTATACCATGAACTCTCATTATTTTTGTTGTTAACTCTCCTAATTCAGGAAGTACTCTCTTAGTATAGGCATGATGAGTATTTTCAATATGGTCAATTAATTCACTTGATGTCAATGCCCTAAAATCTATGAATACTTCTTTTGTATTATTACTTTCTTCAAAAATCTCATTTATTTTATTTAATATTAGATTTTCATCAAGATGTAATTCATAGAGTACCTCTTCAAGGGGTCTATTACCTCCACAGCAAAAATCGATTTTATATTGTTTGAAAATTTCACTAGCCTTAGGCATAATTGAAACAATTTCTCCTACGGTTTGAGAACTATTAAATTTATTCATATATATTCCTCCAATACAGTGTTATTTAAAGATTTCTTGTTTATAACTCTATAATATATTAGTTATATAAAATATTCTGTGACTGGAGTCATAGTTTTAAAACAAACTATCTAACTATTTTTATTTTTTAGTTCATTAAAGCATCTATATCTCGTATCAAAATCTGTTTATTTCCTATCATATCAATGATACCTTCATCTTGTAGTACGCTTAATTTCCTACTAACCGTTTCTCTAGCAGTACCTATATAATTAGCTATTCCTTCACGGCTTAATGGGAGCTCTACAATAACACCATTAGGATGTTTTTTACCATACCTTTCTGCAAAATCAAGAAGTAGTGAATTTATACGCCACTCTATGTTTTTAGTACCCATATTTTGCACTGAGCTCTCTATTTTATCCATTCGACTACATAATTCTTCTATGATTTTAATCCCTATTTTAGGATAATTAATTAAAAGTTTTTGAAAGTCATTTTTATTTATCATGCAAATATAGGTAGTTTCTAATGCTTCAACATTATAGGTAGATTGTTGATTATTTAAGAGATTTTTTTCACCAAAGAAGTCACCGTGATCAAATATATATAGAATCTGCTCTTTGCCTTCAATAGTATAACGAAATACTTTTACCTTACCTTTATCTATAATGATTAAATTTTCTAAATAGCTTTCTTCCATTATAATTAGCTCACCTTTTTCATATTGCTTTTTTACAATTAAGGTAGCTACTTTACCTAGTTCTTCAGAATTTAAACCAGAGAAAATTGGAACTCTTTCTACACATAATTTATGAAGACAATTATCGCAGTTACATTTTTTATATTCACTCATGAATAATCACATCCTTATTTTTAGTATTTAACAATACCTCCATAATATCTTCTATCATCTGGATTGTGATCTTTGTAAATTGAAAGATAATAGAAAAACCACTCAAGAGGGACAAAAAGTACAAAAGGTGATAGCATAGGATGAAGGTCTTCAGCTAATTCTTTATAATCAAAGACAATATAATCCTGATTTAATTTCTTAACAAAATTTATAGTTCTTTCAGTAGTATGTCTAGATTCATCTGTACCTAATAGAAAAATAAAAGGTACTCCTTCTTCAACAATTTCTAAAGGTCCATGGCGGAATTCACTACTATTTATACTTGCTCCATGAGTCCAAGCAAATTCCATCATTGTAATAACTCCTTCTTTATAGGCTAAAGGGGTTAGTGGACCTGCAGCCACAGTATATATTATATCCCAATTAGAAGCTTTTTCACCGAGGGTTCGTCCTTTAGATTCCCAACTTGTTACTAATTTTCCTAAAATGTTAGGAAGTTTTAATATGTCTTCTTGAATTTTAGTTATTTCAAGGCTTGGTGTAACTTTATTGATAAGTTCTAATGCAAAGGTATAAGTAATTAATAAGTGAATTTCCCAGATGCATTCAGCTTCATAGGCTACTAAATAGTCACCTACAGGAGCTAATAAGTTTCCTGAAGGATCACGAGTAACGCTGACAGTAAGGGCACCAGTAGCTTTAGCCTTTTTTAAAGCTTCTACTACTTCCTCAGTGTTTCCAGATTGAGATAGAGCAATCACTGCTGTTTTTTCATCTAAATTATAAGGTGTAGAATCTAAAAAGTCATAGCCACTATAAGCTTTAGAATTAATATTTGAGTATTTTTCAAATAGTATAGTAGCAGTTTCACAAGCACAAAGAGGTGAACCACAAGCTACAAAATAAACTTTGTTAATTCCCCTTTTATCCATTTCATTAACTATGTTTTTAATTTTAGGAACGTCCTTTTCTAATACTTTTTCAACTTCTGTAACCATATTTTCTGTAACAAGAAAATCTACAGTGGACTTATCAATATTTAACATATAAATACCTTCTTTCTATATTATTTATTAAAATGTACATTATAGTTACATTTATCTCCTCTTGTATAGGTTTTAGTAAATTCTATAACCCTTCCAGTATCATCATAGCTAGTACACTCAAATAACATTACCCAGGAAGGGGTATCTAGAGATAAAAGTTTACTATGCTTATCATCTAGTCGAACGATTTCCAAGGTTTCATCTGCAGTAACAAGATTTATATTATAAACCTCAAAGAGTTCATATATTGAAAAAAAGGATAGATTAATTTTATCTAAATTAGGTAGTATATATTTTGGAATATGAATATATTCTAGGGATATAGGTTCTTTGTTGGCATAACACAGTCTCTTTATAACATAAATATCATCATGTTCATTTATATTAAATTTTTTACTCAAAAGTTTTCCAGCAGATTTGGTAGTTTTATTTAGTATAGTGGTTTTTGAAGGTGTATTCTTATCCTTCATAGTTTTAGTAAAACCTCTTAAGGTATATAAGTCTCTTTCAATTTTAGAATTAAGAACAAATACACCCTTACCTTTAATACTCTTTAGTAATCCTTCACGGATAAGAATGGATATAGCATTACGTACTGTTAGACGGTTTATTCCATAGGTATTAGATAATTCATTTTCAGAGGGAATTGCTGTACCAATCTTAAATTCACCACTAATAATTTTATTTCTTAGGATATCCCTTAGTTGAGCATATAAAGGAGCGGAACCACTTAGTTGTTTTTTAAAATTATTATCAACCATTACCAAGCACCAAAATATTTTAAGGTTTTAGATGCAGTTTTAGCACCAAGAAGCATAGATTCATTTATGGAGCTTTTATTAAGAATACCCTTTAAAAAACCTGCTATGAAAGAGTCTCCAGCACCTAAAGTGTCAACTACCTTTGTTTCTATGATGTCTTGAAAAATAAATTCTTTACCATCGTAGGCAACACTGCCATTATTGCCAAGAGTTACAACTACTATTTTAGGTCCTTTACTATGAATATCCTTCATAAAGTTTTCTATATAGTCATCTCTTTTAGAATAAGAAAAGAATGCATAGTCTACATAATGGATGGTTTTATTAACAAGAGAGTCTTCTAATTTAGTAGCATAATCAAAAGAAATAGGAATATTTTTTTCTTTGATGTGGCAAAGGTAATTTTCAGTTTTACCCCAATAGGCTGTATGAAAAAGATCGTGATTACAAATGAAATCTAAATCTTCATTAGTAAGTTCAAATCTACTTAATACACCTTCATAGTAATCCCCCATGACTCTATCTCCATTTATTAAAGAAATCTCTGTTATAGCTGTAGCACCTTCTAATACTCGAACATGAGAAGTATCTACACCTTTAGAATTAATGGAATTAATCATTAATTCTCCATAGGTATCATTACCAACCACTCCAACATAGGAAGAGATTTCATTTAATTCTTTCATATATACTGCTACATTTACGGGATTTCCACCAGGATAACTTTTACCTAAGTTTAAATATACATCCATACAATTGTCACCTACAGCAGCTATTTTCAATATAATCAACTCCTATCTTGTTAATACACTTTTTAGTTTCACTCTATCTGCACGTATTACAGAGTAGAAAAATTCAACGGGAAAACCTTTTTTTTCTAGCACAGTACCCTTGAGGTAAAAAAGGGGAAAACCTTCTTCAACTTTTAAAAGTTCTGATTCTAAGGCCGTAGCATAGGTCATGGATATTTCTTCCCAACCACTCTTTAAATTTAGATTAAAATCCTTTTTTAAAACCTCATATAAAGAAGTTTTTTCAAAATCTTTTCTAATTAGCTCATGATAATACTTTGAAGATAGATAACTATTTTCTATAGCAAAGGGCACGGAGTCTACTGATCTTAATCTAATTAGTTCACATAAATTGTTATTAGAATTTTCCTTTAGGTTTTCATAGGCTAAAGTATTATCATTTAATAGCTTTAATGAAAGTAATTTGGTAGATAAATTTAAAGAATTTTCATCTATAAATTCGTGGAAAGAGTTTAGATTTTGTAAATTTTTTTCAAGTTTAGGCTCTGATAAAAAAGTTCCTGAGCCTTTCTTTTTATATAATTTACCATGATTAATTAATTGGTCTATAGCTTTTTTTAAGGTAGTTCTATTACAATCCCACATACTACAAAATTCTCTTTCGGAAGGAAGTTTGGTATTAGGTAATAAATTATGTTCAATAATATAACATTGAATTTTTTCCATAAGTTTTTCTCTATTGAGAAGGAGTGAATTATCCATAACATTATCCTTTCTATAAATTTCTATTCTCATATAAACAAGTTCACATAAAAACTATACCACTTACAATATAATATACTATTAAAATATTAAAAAGTAAATATTTACTTTTAAATACATAAAATAAAAAATAAAAGGCTATATGAAAATGAAATATTAATATTACTATTTCACTTTTATATAGTCCTTTAATTATATTTGAAGATATGTTGAATAGATAAATTTAATATAACTATTAAATCTTAATAATTATATTACTCAATACTATATTTCTTTTAAAAGCACTTCATTATAATCTAATCTTGGTCTTTGCTTAGGAGTTTGGTCAGGATATCCTATAGGTAATAAGGCCAAAACATCATATCTGTCTTCAAGATTTAGAAGTGCTTTAACTTTTTCTTTATCAAACATCATAACCCAACAGCTTCCGAGTCCTAAATCTGTAGCTCTAAGAGTGATATGATCAATAGCTATAGCTACATTTAAGTTTAGATAAGCTTTTAAGGAAGCAGTATCAATGCTTTGTTTCCCTTTATTATAATTTTCATCTGCATTATTTAGAGGGGTATCAACAAATGCTTCAGCTTCTTTAAGTTCCTTCATTCTTTCTCCAGTAGATGTGATAGAATTAGTATCAACACAACAAGCAATTATAGCTGGAGCAGCAGAAACAAAAGGTAAAGGCGTACAATCTTTTAGCTTAGTTCTTGCCTCCTCACTTTTTATTACTATATATCGTGCAGGTTGAAGATTTGTACCAGAAGGCGCCAATCTTCCAGCTTCAATTAATTGGTGAATGTACTCTTCAGGTACTTCATCAGGCTTAAATTTTCTTATACTTCTTCTGTTTTGTATTACTTCTAATAGTTCCATAGAAACACTCCTTTTATTTTAAGTAGATTGTAATAAACTTATTTATTTTATATACTAATTATATATTTGCGTAATTAGTTTTAATAGTATGCACTTTTGTGTAAGATACTATATAAAAGGAGAGTAATGTTGAAATGTCTGATACAAATAAAAATAAATATAAGTGTCCATTAGAATATACTCAAAAGTTAATTGGAGGAAAGTGGAAGCCTATTATTCTTTGGTATTTATCTACAAAAGGTATAATGAGGTATGGGGAATTAAAAAGAGCTCTAACAAATATATCACATAAAATGTTATCTCAACAGCTTAAGGAGTTGGAAGGAGATAAATTAATTCATAGAGAGGAATACCATCAGATTCCACCAAAAGTAGAATATTCTATTACTGATAAGGGAAGAACATTACTTCCATTATTGGAGCTTATGCATAAGTGGGCTGTAGAAAATATTGAAGAATGAAATCATATAGACAAATATAAATATTAATATGTATAGAAAGTATGCTTTTATATGAGCATGCTTTTTTATATAGATTAAGATTTTAGCAAATCAGGAACAGCTTAAAATTTAAAGTCTTGATATAATAAAGATACCCTAGGGAAAAGGTTGTGATAAAAGTGAACTACAGTAAGGATATTGATAGGTGTATTGAATTTATAGAAAATAATATCAAGGAAGCTATTGCTGTGAGTGAAGTTGCTGATTATGTGGGGTATTCTGTAAACCACTTTTGTAGAGTTTTTACTTTATGTAAAGGTATATCTATAATGGAGTACCTTAGAAAACGTAAGCTATCATTAGCAGCAATAGAACTATTTAAAGGAAAAAAAATTATTGATATTGCCCTTGAATATGGATTTGAAACGCCTAGTGGATTTTCAAAGTCCTTTCGGAAAGCTTTTGGATATAGTCCAACACAATATATAGCTAGAATGGATGGATACTTCAATAAGGGAATAACATTTAAAATTGGAGGTTATATTATGAAGCCTGTTATTGTTAAAAAGCCAGCTTTTAAGGTAGCTGGATATGGAATAAATACTAATATTGGAGGAACAAGTTATACAAAGGATATTGCATCCTTTTGGAGCAATTATGATGGAGAAAATTTAGAAACAAAGATGTATGAAATCTTAAATCCTCCTAATCATGGTGAAGTTGGTCTATGCGTTCCAACTGATAAAGGGGGAAATGTATGCTATCTTTTAGGAGTCATTGTTGAAGATTTCTCTAAAGTTACAGAGGATATGATTACAGTGGAAGTACCAGAGGCGGAGTATGCAGTATTTACAACTCCTCCAGTGGATGTTACTGTAGACCCTAACCAAGATAAGTTTTCAGAAGTGATTAAAGAAACTTGGAAATATATATTTGAAGAATGGTTTAAAGATAGTGGATATATCTATGACGAAGATAAATTAGATTTTGAATTTTATGATGAGCGTTGTCATTATCGAATAGATACGATTATGGAAATTTATGTTCCAGTAAAAAGGCTACTTGAAAATTAATTAAATATTAAAGTACAGGCTAAACTTTTAGTAAAAATTAGAAAATAATTTTGAACTAGACTCTATGGAAAATAATAAATATAAAACTTGATAAATTAGAGAGCATTGCCATATAAAGAGCATGCTCTCTAATTTTATGTACTTGTTAATAATATTAAATTAATTTTTAGCCTAGAGTAAAGGGAAATAATTATAGTAATGTTGTAAACTTATATTTATTTTAAAGTTGACAATTTATAAATTCTTAATTATAATCAACACCATAAAGTAAATATTTTAAGGAGAGAATTATGAAAACTACCAAGAATACGAGAAATTTGATTTTAGTAGCTATGTTTGCAGCCTTAACTGCTATTGGTGCATTTATTAAAATACCAATACCTTATGTGCCTTTTACTCTTCAATACTTATTTTGTGCTTTAGCAGGAGTTATCTTAGGCTCTAAACTCGGCGCACTATCCCAAATAATTTATGTTATGGTTGGACTTGCAGGTGTACCAGTATTTACTGAAGGGGGAGGGCTAAGCTATGTATTTAAACCTACCTTTGGATATCTTATAGGATTTATAGTGGCAGCTTATGTCATAGGAAAGATAAGAGAAAAGATTAAGGAATTAAGTTTTATTAAAGCTATGGGGATGCTTTTAGCTGGACTATTTTTTATTTATTTATTTGGAGTTATATATCTTTATATTAGTTATAACTTATATCTAGGACAACCTATGTCACTATATTTTGCATTTTTTAATGGCTTTGTACTATGCATATCTGGAGATTTAATTTTAACAGCCTTTGCAGCTTATGTAGCAATAAAAATAGTACCTATATTCAAAAGATTTGGATACATTTAATAAAAGTGAAAGAAGGCTTGAAGTATGAAAAGTTTTATTAAGGATTTAGAGATAAGAATTTTATCAGGTGAATACATAAATTTTCAAGAAGCAATGACATTAACAGAACTTAGAAATAATGAGGAGATTGAACAATTATGTCTTAGTGCTAATAATATAAGAAAAACATTTTGTGGTAATAAGGTGGATCTTTGCTCTATTATGAATGCAAAATCAGGTAGATGTTCTGAAGATTGTAAATTCTGTGCTCAATCTGTTCATTATAATACTAATGCAGAAGTCTATGATTTAGTATCAAAGGAAGCAGCATTAAAGATAGCAAAGGAAAATGAATCTGAGGGAGTAAATAGATTCTCTTTAGTTACTAGTGGTAGGGGTATTACAAGTAGTGATTTTGAGAAAGTTTTAGATATATATGAAAAACTTAATAGAGAACTAAAGATTGAGTTATGTGCATCTTTAGGAATACTTGAGTATGATAAGCTACTTAAGTTAAAGGACAGAGGAATAACTATGTATCATCACAACTTAGAAACAAGTAGGGAATTTTATAAGGAAATATGTACAACTCATAGTTATGAAGAAAGAATAGATACCATAAAAGCTGCACAGAAGGCTAGTATACCTGTATGTTCAGGAGGAATTATTGGACTTGGTGAAAGTTGGGTTGATAGAATTAATCTTGCTTTTCAATTGAAAGAATTAAAGATTATGTCTATTCCGGTGAATGTACTTAATCCTGTAAAAGGTACGCCTCTTGAAGATTCTAAAAATTTAAGTCAAGAGAATATTTTAAAGACCATTGCTATCTTTAGGTTTATAAACCCTAAAGCTTTAATCAGATTAGCTGGTGGTAGAAATCTCATTAGGGATTTGGGGAAGGAATGCTTTAACTCAGGTGCAAATGCTACTATTACTGGAAATTATTTAACCACTTCTGGTAATAAAATATGTGATGATAAGAAGATGATAAGTGAACTAAAGCTGGAGGTTAGAAGTGATGGCTAAGGGGATATTTATAGTTGGAACGGATACAGATGTAGGAAAAACTGTTGTAACTGCAGGACTACTTCATGTCCTTAGAAGTAAAGGGCACAGAGCAACATATTTTAAGGGAGCTTTAAGTGGGGCTATAGAAGAAGGTGATAAACTAATACCTGGAGATGCTGACTTAGTAAGCCAGGTTAGTGGATTAAAGGAACCCTATGAAAATATAACTCCATATATATTTAAGACAGCGATATCTCCACATTTAGCTGCCCAAATAGAAGATAATCCTATAGATCTAAATATTATAAAGGCTAAATTTGAGAAGTTAAAAGAAAAATATGATTTTATAATTGTAGAAGGTAGTGGTGGTATAATATGCCCTCTAATTAATGGGGATGAAGAAATATATACACTAGGTGACCTTATTAAAGATTTAAATATGAGTACTGTGGTTGTAGCTAGAGGTGGAGTGGGAACAATAAATCATTCAGTACTCACTGTGAAATATATGGAGTCCGTGGGAATCAAAGTAAAAGGAATTATTATAAATAATTATGATGATAATTATATAACTAAAGACAATATTAAGGTTATTGAAAAACTTACTGGAATTTCTATTGTAGGTAAATTTAAAACTATAGATAACTTGGATAAAGGTAATATAGATAATATAAGAACCACTGCATCAAGGATTTTTAATGATAAAACTATTATAGAATGGATGGAAGAATTATAGTAAAGGTTAGGTGTTTATATGAAGGATTATGTAAAAAGAGATTTAGAATATATATGGCATCCTTGTGCACAGATGAAGGATTACGAAGAGCTTAATCCTATAGTTATTGAAAGAGGAGAAGGGGTTTGGCTTTATGATATTCATGGAAACAAGTATTTAGATTGTATATCATCTTGGTGGACAAATACCCTAGGTCATAGTAATAAAAGAATAAATAAAGCCATAAAGAATCAAATTGATGAAATAGAACATGTTATCTTTGCTAATTTTTCAAATAAACCGGCTATTGACTTAGCAGAAAAGTTAGTAACCATAACACCGGAAGGATTAAATAAAGTATTTTATTCAGATAATGGATCTTCTGCAGTGGAAATAGCTTTAAAGATGAGCTTTCACTATAATATGCAAAGAAATAAAACTAAAAAGAAGAAATTTGTAGCTTTAAGTGATGCCTATCATGGAGAAACTTTAGGTGCTCTATCTGTGTGTGATATTGATACCTTTAATATGATATATAAACCCTTACTTTTAGATACTCTTAGGATTGATGGACCAGATTGTTATAGGTGTAAATATGGTTGTGCTAGAGATAAATGTAGTGCTGAATGCTTTGAAGCTATGGAAAAATGTTTAGTTAAAAATCATGAAGAGATAAGTGCTGTAATAGTTGAGCCAATGGTTCAAGGTGCAGCAGGAATGAAAATTTATTCGCCTATTTATCTTAAAAAGCTTCGTAATCTTTGTGATAAGTATGATGTACATTTGATAGTAGACGAAATTGCCATGGGATTTGGAAGAACAGGAGAGATGTTTGCATGCAATCATGCAGATATAAGTCCAGATTTTATGTGCCTTTCAAAGGGTATTTCTGCAGGATATATGCCAATGTCTGTAGTTATGACTACTAATGAAATATATAATTGTTTTTATGGTGATTACTCAGAAAGAAAATCTTTTTTACATAGTCATACCTATGCAGGAAATGCTATGGCTTGTGCTATTGCTTTAGAAAACCTAAAAATATTTGAAGAAGAAAATATAATAGAAAATAATAAAGTCAAGGGAAGATTAATAGAAAAACTTACAATAGAAAGAGCAAAGGATTGTAGACAGATAGGAGAAGTAAGAAGTATAGGCATGATAACTGCTATTGAAATAGTAAAGGATAGAGATACCAAGGAGAGATATTCTTGGCAAAGTAGAGTAGGTTATGGGATTTATAAAATAGCATTGCAGAAAGGGTTACTATTAAGAGCTATAGGTGATGTACTTTATTTCATACCACCTTATGTAATAAGTAAAGATGAAATAGAGTTTATGATAGATACTTGCTTTGAAAGTATAGAAGAATATTTTAAGTACAATTTTAAAATAGAATAACAGTAAAATAAATATGTAAATATAAAACTAGTATTATATATATATATTTAACAAGTTAAATAGTTAAATAGTTAAATAGTTGTTCTGTTCATGCGGGTTTCAGAGATATTTATAGGCATATAAAAAATACAAAGAGTATGGGGGCATTAGGGGCATACTCTTTGTATTTTTCTGTACTTTACGATGTTTTTATCTTTAGTTTATTTAATTTATGTTTTTATCTTTAGTTTGTTTAAATTATATTTTTATCTTTAGTTATATAAGTAATATATATAAAAACTATTATTAGTTTTTATTTGATTTTTAATTACCCTTTTTTCCTGGATTTTCAGGTTTATTAGGTGTTTTTTCTTTAGATTTCTCAGGTTTGTTAGGTATTTTTTCTTTAGGTTTTTCAGCATTGTTGCTATTTTTTTTCTCAGTTACTTCAGATTTTTTATTAGCTTTATTCTCAGCTTTATTCTCAGTCTTTTCAAGCTTGTTAGTAGCTTTTTCTATTTTATTCTGAGATTTTTGGCTAGCTCTTTCCTGTGTAGCTTTAGTATCATTGGTATTTTCAGTTTCTTTAGTTAGGGCTTTATCAGTTTTTATTTCATCTGCCACTTCTGTACTATCTGTAGTTGATTCTTCATTAGATTCATCTTCATCAGAAGTTTCAGTTTGTTCTATTTTAGCTTTCTTATTTTCCTTGATAGCACTCATAATTTCTTTAACAGGTTTGTTTAACCACTCTTCAAGAATAATGCTTTCTGGATTTGAAGAACTATTTTGTAGTTTTTCAACTAAATTTAGTTTACCAGGTGTTACACCCAGTTCTTTGGCTTTTTGTACTCGTTCAAATCCAACACTTATAGTTTCAAGGGTAATATCTTCACCTATTTCTTCAATTTCAGTTTCTAAACTTTCTTGTAGTTTTTCAGCAAGTTCATCTGATTTTTCTTGATCTTCACCAGAAGTTGCAATAATAATTCCACCATCAATGTCATTATCAATGCTATTATCAAAATAACCATCTTCACTAATTTGATTAACTGTTTCAGCAACTGCATCTTCAATTTTTTGATTTTCAAGCTTGTCCAATTCAAGTTCATTAAGAATCTCCTGACCATCATCATTAACTGCAGTTATACTAATTACCTTGTCAAAACGATTTAAAGAATATTCAATAGAAGGATTTACATCTAAACTCACATAGGAGTAAGGTGTTTTATAGGCCCATAGTGTTATGCCTCCTACAATTGCAATCATAGCTGTTAAAGCAGAACACATTACCAATTTATTTATATTTTTCAAATTGTTATTTTTCATCTCAATCACCTGCCCAACGATATAATTTTTATCTTTTACTTTTGATATGCAGCCATCTTCAGAAAGGACTGCAGCATAGCCAGCCTTGATTTCTACAACAACAGATTTCATTTATTAATCTCCTCTCTGATGTACCTGAAATAGTAAGCTAGATTTGGATACTCTCCGGATAGTATCTCTACTGCTGCTATTATATATTTTCGGTGACGTTCTAATATTTTTCGGGGTACATTTAAATTTTTTTCAATTATTTTTAATGGTAGTTGTTTTGAACTTTGTAATTCATTAATTAATATTGGGTTATTGAGTAAATATACTACAACTTTTGCACAGGACGATTTTGTCTTTTTAGCTTTAGGTGAACATGTAGATAAATCTAAAAATGAAAAGCCATAATAGAAAAATACTTCATTTGCAGCTTCAATCTCAAATTTTAGTGTATAATTTTCTTGGTGAATTATCTTTTCTGCTACAGCAAGTCCAAGTGCAATATCTTTATCACTTTCATTTTCATCTAACTGACAATTAAATATGGCAGGATTTACGGATAATTCTAAGTTATATTTCTTCTGAAGCCTAAGATAATCAATAAGACGCCTACGAATTATAAGCTCGGCAAAACTGAGAAAATTTCCTTTAACTAATTCGTAGCCTTTAATTGCTTGTACAAATGCCTGAAGTGAAACAGACCATTCATCATCACTTTTAGTTATGTATTTTCGGGTTATTTTTGATGTGCATTTCAAAATAAACAATTCATTTTGCTCAATGAAACTATTTAACAGATCCTGATTATTAGCAGCATCTATAGCCATATAATCTATTTCTCTCAACATGGCACCTCCTTATTCTTATTATTTTATCATCTAAAAATTATTAGGTAAACCTTTAGAACTATAAATTGCTAAAGTAAATTTCTGAATTTTAAAATAGATTTTTTAAAAACTTTAAGATATAATATATTTAGGAAAACGAAATATATTATATCTTAAAGGTGGAATATTATGAAGCAAATATTTAAGTATTTAAAACCTTATAGAGTAAACATGCTTATAGGATTTTCAATAAAGTTTACTGGAACTATTGTAGAACTTGCAATTCCATGGATTTTGTCTTATATGATTGATGAAATTATTCCATTAAGGCAGGTATCTCTAATTTTAACTTGGGGTGGAATTATGCTTTTATGTGCCATTTGTGCAGTAACTTTTAATATATTGGCTAACAGAATGGCTTCAAAGGTGGCAAGAGATACCACAGAGCGAGTTAGAAATGATCTATTCTCTAAAATGATATGTCTTTCAGATAGACAAGTGGATGCTTTTACACTGCCTTCTTTAATTTCTAGAGCTACCACAGATACTTATAATATCCATCAAATGGTGGGAATGATGCAAAGACTAGGTATTAGAGCTCCAATAATGCTTATTGGTGGAATAATTATAACATTGACATTAGATCCATTATTAACTTTAGTAATGATTTCAGTAATGCCTATTATTTTTATCACTATTATGTACATATCAAAAGTAGGTATCCCTATGTATTCAATTGTTCAGAAAAAAGTAGATGATTTTGTACGTGTAGTTCGTGAAGATGTTACAGGAATTCGAGTAATTAAGGCTTTATCAAAGGAAGAACATGAAAAGGAAAGATTTAATGCTCGCAATGAAGCTACAGTAATTCAAGAAAAGAAGAGTGGTATGGTTATGGCTGTACTAAATCCAGTAATGAACCTTTGTTTAAATGTGGGGACAGTATTTGTTATTTTGGCTGGAGCTTACAGGGTAAATAGTGGAGCTATTAAACCAGGAGCAATAATTGCATTTTTAACATATGTAACTTTAATATTAAATTCCCTTCTATTTATTTCCAGAGTGTTTACTAATTACTCCAAAGCAAGTGCTTCCGCAAAGCGTATCACTGAAATACTAAATGAGAAAGAAGAATTACCAATTAGGAATATACCAAGTATAGATACAGATTATGCTATTGAATTTAGAAATGTCTCCTTTTCTTATAATCATAAAGAAGAAAATTTGAGTAATATAACCTTTGGAGTTAAAAAAGGCGAAACTCTAGGTATTATAGGAGCTACAGGCGCAGGTAAATCTACTTTAATTAAAATATTAATGAGATTTTATGATGTAGATCAGGGTTCTATTTATATAAATGGACAAGATATTAGATCTATTAATATGAAAAAATTAAGAGAAAAGTTTGGAGTGGTATTTCAAAACGATTTTATAACCACGGATACAATTTATGAAAATATTAAGTTTGGAAGAAATTTAGAGAATAGTGATATAATATCAGCAGCAGATTATGCTAAGGCAACTGAGTTTATTGAAGGCAAGGCAGAAGGCTTTAATACCAAAGTTGCAGTAAGAGGTGCAGATTTAAGTGGTGGACAAAAACAAAGAATGCTTATAGCCAGAGCCATAGCAGCACACCCAGAAATATTAATTTTAGATGATTCTTCTAGTGCTTTAGATTATAAGACAGACGCTGTACTAAGAAAAAATCTTACAGAACATTTTAAAGATACTACAACTATAATGATTGCTCAAAGAATTAGTTCGATTTTTAATGCGGACCACATCTGTGTATTAGAAGATGGTTATGTTGTAGGGTATGGAACTCATGAAGAACTTATTGAAAGTTGTGATGTATACAAAGAAATTCATAAGTCTCAGATGGGAGAGTAAGTTATGGAAATCAAAGTAAAAAGGAGGACATTTATAATATATGAAGGATAGAAAAAAGAATACATTAAAAAGAGTAATGTCCTATTTATTTGAATATAAGATATTAATTATCATAGCAATTATATTATCCATAGGCTCTAACGTATTTGCCTTGATTGGTCCAATGTTATCAGGTTATGCTATAGATAATATTAATGTTGGAAGAGGGGCAGTGAATTTTTCTAAGATATATTATTACTGTGGACTTATGATTGGATTTTATATTTTATCTTCTATATTAGCTTATATTTTATCAGTACTTATGCTAGAAATTAGCAAGAGAATATCCTATAGACTAAGAAAAGATTTATTTGATAGATTATTATCTCTTCCAGTGGGATATTTTGATACCCATGCAACAGGAGATATCATAAGTAAAATTTCCTATGATGTGGATACTTTAAATTCTACCTTAACATCTGATTTAGTGAGCATTTGCTCAAGTATAATTACTGTGATTATATCCTTTGGTTCTATGGTTATGATATCTGAAAAGTTAGTTTTAGTATTTGTATTTACAGTTCCAATGTCTATTATACTTACTAAAAGAATAACTAGGGTAACAAGACCAATGTTTCGTAATCGTTCAAGAAAATTAGGGGAACTTAATGGAATGGTAGAGGAGTTTGTATCAGGTCAAAAGACTTTAAAGGCTTATCATCAAGAAGAAAATACAAAGAAAAAATTCGCAAGTAAAAATGAAGAAGCAGTAAATGCTTATTATCGTGCTGATTACTATGGTTCTATGGTTGGGCCTTCAGTTAACTTTATGAATAATTTATCACTAACTCTTATCAGTATTTTTGGAGCTATTATGTACCTTTTTGGACAAATGACTTTAGGAAACATATCTTCCTTTGTACTGTATTCTAGAAAATTTTCAGGACCTATTAATGAAGCGGCTAATATCATGGGAGAATTTCAATCGTCCCTTTCTGCTGCTGAAAGAATTTTTCAATTAATGGATGAGCTATCAGAGGTAGGAGATAAAGCAGGAGCCAAAGAGCTTGTGGATATGGAAGGAAATGTGAAGGTAGAGAATATTTCCTTTGGATATAATAAGAATAAGATTATTCTTAAGAATCTTAGTATGAATGTACCTGCTGGAAGTATGATTGCTATAGTAGGCCCTACAGGAGCAGGAAAAACTACTTTAATTAATCTTCTCATGAGATTCTATGATGTTAATGAAGGGGAGATTAAGGTAGATGAAAATTTAATATCACAGGTTACACGTAAGAGTTTAAGAAAAGCTTATGCTATGGTACTTCAAGATACATGGCTATTTGAAGGAAGTATATTTGAAAATATTGCTTATGGTAATGAAAATGCAACCATGGAAGAGGTTGTAGAAGCAGCTAAGGCAGCTAAAATTCATTCATATATAAAAAGACTTCCTAAGGGCTACGATACAGTAATTACTGATGATGGAGCTAATGTATCTAAAGGACAAAAACAACTGCTAACCATAGCAAGGGCTATGCTTTTGGATGCAAAGATGCTTATTTTAGATGAAGCAACTTCTAATGTTGATACTAGAACGGAAGTTCAAATTCAAAAGGCTATGAGAAATTTAATGAAGGATAAAACCTGCTTTGTAATTGCACATAGACTTTCTACCATAAGGAATGCAGATCATATTCTAGTAGTTAATAATGGGAATATAGTTGAACAAGGAAATCATGTGGAGTTATTAAAACAAAAGGGTTTTTATAGTCAATTATATAATTCTCAGTTTGAATAATTAATAAAAAAGGCTATCTTCAAATAATTAACTAATACTATAAAAATAAATTCTATTTATATGAAAAATCTATTGACATAGATATTCATAGTCATTATAATGATATGTAATAAAATATTTAATATAATACTTATCAAGAGAGGTGGAGGGATAGGCCCTATGAAACCCAGCAACCAATGTGTTCATCTACATATATGGTGCTAAATCCTACAGTATGAGCTGAAAGATAAGAAGACGATTGTTACAACCTCTTTCAGTGAAAGAGGTTTTTTGTTTTCAAATTGTTTTTAGAAATTATACTATTTAAAATTTAATAATGAAACTCTTATCAAGAGAGGTGGAGGGATAGGCCCTATGAAACCTCGGCAACCTTCAGACCCATTTGTCTGAAAAGGTGCCAATTCCTACTCTAATTTTACAAATTTAGAGAAAGATGAGAGGGAGATATAACATGGGTACCCTTGTATGTAAATCCCCTTTCATCTAGATTATTTAAATTTAGATGAAAGGGGATTTTATGTTTTCTAATAAAATATTTTAAGGAGAGATTAAAATGGGAGAAAGAAAATTAAAATTTGATACGTTACAAGTTCATGGAGGTCAGGAAATAGATAGTGCAACAGGCTCTAGAGCAGTTCCCATATACCAGACTACATCCTATGCTTTTAATAGCGTTGAGCATGGAGCTAATCTATTTGCTTTAAAGGAAGAAGGAAATATTTACACAAGAATAATGAATCCAACAACGGATGTTTTTGAGAAAAGAGTGGCAGCTTTAGAAGGGGGTGTGGGTGCTCTTGCAGTTGCATCTGGTTCTGCTGCAATCACATACGCAATAATTAACATAGCAGGAGCAGGAGATGAAATAGTTGCAGCTAGCACTTTATATGGAGGCACATACAATCTTTTATCTACAACTCTTACTAAGTTAGGTATTAAAACCGTATTTGTAAATCCAGATATCATAGAAGATTTTAGAAAGTCTATAAATAATAAAACTAAGGCTATTTATTTGGAAACTATAGGAAATCCAGGGATAAATCTTATTGATATTGAAGAGGTAGCCAATATTGCTCATGAGCACAATATACCACTAATTGTAGATAATACATTTGGGACACCATACCTTATACGTCCAATAGAACATGGAGCTGATATTGTAGTTCATTCTGCAACAAAGTTTATAGGGGGACATGGAACTTCAATAGGTGGAATAATTGTAGATTCTGGAAAATTCCAATGGTTGAATAACCCGAGGTTCCCAGAGTTTAACAAACCAGATTCTAGTTATAACGGTATAGTATATGCAAAAGATATAGGAGCAGCAGCTTATATTGTAAAAGCTAGAGTACAACTTTTAAGAGATACAGGAGCATCCTTAAGTCCTTTTAACTCATTTTTATTTTTACAAGGACTGGAGACTCTTTCATTGAGAGTAGAAAGACATGTGTCAAATGCTAAAAAGATTGCGGAGTTTTTACAACAACATCCACTTGTATCATGGGTAAATTATCCTAGCTTAGAAGGTAATAAATACTATGCTCTTTCACAAAAGTATTTTCCAAAGGGTGTTGGTTCCATATTTACATTTGGCATAAAAGGTGGAGTAAATGAAGGCGTAAGATTTATTGAATCACTTAGCATATTTTCTCATCTTGCTAATGTTGCAGATGCAAAATCTCTTGTAATACACCCAGCAAGTACTACTCATGCTCAATTAAATGAAAAGGAACAATTAAATGCCGGAGTTACATCAGATATGATAAGACTTTCTATTGGAATAGAAGATGTGGATGACCTTATAGAAGATATAGATCAAGCTCTTAAAAAAGCAGTTTTAAAGGAATGGTGATGGAATGTCCTTAATAATAGATAAAAATCTTTTATCAGTAAATAAGTTAATTGAACATGGAATTCAAATTGAAGATGCTTCTCACAGTTACAATTCAGATGTGATACGTATTCTAATTGTAAATTTAATGCCTAAAAAGTGTGAAACAGAATTTCAGTTTTTAAGTATATTTGGCAATATGAATACAAGTATAAAGGTAGATTTCTTGTATATGGAAACCCATACACCACTAAATACAGATAGAACCTATTTAGAGAGAAATTATAAAACCCTAAATCAGATAGCAAATAGTAATTATGACGGGGCTATTATTACGGGAGCTCCCTTAGAATTTTTAGATTTTAATGATATCGAATACTGGAAGGAACTACAGAGAGTAATTGATTTTTTAAATAAAAAAGTTAAGTCTACTTTATATATATGTTGGGCAACAATAGCTGGTTTATACCACAATTTTGGAATAAATAAATGTGTAACAACAGAAAAGATTTTTGGAGTCTTTCCTCATGTAATTGTAAATAAAAAGGAGCCTCTATTAAAAGAGCTTAATGATGGATTTATAGTTCCTCATTCAAGATATGGGAGAGTTAGAAAACAAGATATAGAAAAAATAAAAGAATTAGAAGTCCTATGTGAATCAGAAGAATCAGGTATCTATATAGTAAGCACAAGAGATAAAAAACAAATCTATATTACAGGACATCCTGAGTATGAGAGCTGTACTTTAAAAAAGGAATATGAAAGAGATATAAAAAGTGGATTTAATATAAGCGTACCTAAAAATTATTTTCCAAGTGATGATTCTAGCCAAGAAATTAACTTAGATTGGAGTAGTAATTCACAGCGTTTATTCTCAAATTGGGTAAGAGAATATTTAGTAAAAAGTTAAAATATGCAACTAATTATATTAAAAGAGGAGTGATATTTTTATGAATATAGGATTATTAGGATTTGGAACTGTAGGCACAGGAGTTTATGAAATTATATATAAAAGAAAAAGGATTTTTAGAACATTAGTAGGTGATGAACTATCTATAAGTAAAATTCTTATTAAAGATATAAATAAGGATAGGAGTATAAAGGAGTGTAAAAATAAACTAACAGATAATCCTTATTTTATTTTAGATGATCCAGATATAGATATAGTCATAGAAGCTATAGGAGGAATAAAAGAAGCTTATGAATATATAAAATATGCTTTAACAAAAGGGAAACATGTTATAACTGCAAATAAGGCGGTGGTTGCAAGGCATATGAAGGAACTTATAGATTTAGCAAATAAAAATAAAAGAGCATTTTTATATGAAGCTAGTGTGGCAGGTGGTGTTCCTATTGTTAAACCTTTAAAACAACAAGTAACCTTAAATGATATTAAAGAGATAAATAGTATATTAAACGGTACTTCTAACTTTATATTAAGTAAGATGATTAAAGAAAACCTAGACTTTTCACAGGCGCTGGACATTGCTCAAAAGTTAGGTTATGCGGAAGCGGATCCAACGGATGATATTGACGGATATGATGTTAGAAGAAAATTAGCAATTTTATCTACCATAGCCTTTAAAAGAGAGATAAAAGAAGAAGATATTTACTGTAGAGGCATTAGAACTATTAAGGCAGTAGATATAAAGGCAATAAAGGAATTAGGATATACGGTAAAACTATTAGCAAAGGCTTTATTTAATGAAAATAACTATTATTTATCTGTAGAGCCCAATATTTTGCCTAAGGATTCATTTTATGCAAAGGTAGAAGATGCTAATAATTTAGTGTCTATTACTGGGAATGATATAGGAGAGCTGAAATTTTATGGTGCAGGTGCGGGTAAACTACCTACAGCAAATGCTGTGGTAAGTGATGTTCTTGATATTATATATAATAATTATGGAAGTTGTGGAATAAATCAGGAAGAAGATAGATTATGCAATAATACAGATTTAGTTAAAGATATATATTATATAAGAATAAGTCCTAAATATGGATTAAATGAGAAGGTATTAAACCTTATTAAAGAAGAAAAAATAGTTGATAAAATGATAAAAACTGGTGAAAATATTATATTTACCTCTAAAGATATAGATTCTGTAAAAATAAGTAAATTTATTAGTAACATTAAAAACTCCATTAATGATGAGTTTTATGCTGTTATTAGATAACAAATATTGTATTATTCTAAGAGGGGGTATAGTAAATGCATATAAAAGAGTTATTTAAGGAAAAAGAAGTAGTTTTTTCTTTTGAAATATTTCCACCTAAACCTACATCACCAATAGAGACTATATACGATACTTTAGAGGGATTACAAGGTTTGAATCCTGACTATATTAGTATTACCTATGGAGCTGGTGGAAGTGTTAATAATAATAGAACATGTGAGTTATCATCTTTAGTTAAAAATAAATATGGTATAGAGGCATTAGCACATTTAACGTGTATAGGTTCTACTAAAAGTGAAATAAATGGAATTTTAGAAAATTTAAATGAAAATGGAGTCGAAAATATATTAGCTTTGAGGGGAGATGTTCTTGAAGGAAATCCCTCAATAGGAGAGTTTAATAATTCTCAAGAACTAATAAACCACATAAAGGAAACCAAGGAATTTGGAATAGCAGCAGCTTGCTATCCTGAAGGTCATATTGAAAGTAGAGATATAGATAGGGAAATTGAAATATTAAAGTTAAAGGAGAATGCAGGAGCAGAATATTTAATTTCCCAGCTATTCTTTGATAATAATTATTTCTATAAATTTTTAAATTCTGTAGAAAAAAGTAGTATAGAGGTACCTATTCAAGCAGGTATTATGCCAGTAACCAATAAAAAACAAATTGAAAGGATAGTTTCTCTTTGTGGAGCTAATCTACCCTCCAAGTTCATAAAAATAATAAATAGATATGAGCATGATAAGGATGCACTGAGAGATGCAGGAATAGCATATGCATTAGAACAAATAGTGGATTTAGTTTCTACTGGTGTAAGGGGAATACATCTTTATACAATGAACAATCCATATATAGCTAAAAGAATTACTAATAGCATTGGCTCAATACTAAATTCTATAAATAAAAGACAAGTAATTTAATATATAATTAATGAATAAGGGAGGTGGAGTTTGCCCATGAATAAATTTCTACAAAATAAACATGAGGTTTTAAGATATTTAGGATATAAAAATCAAGTTTTAGATAAAGTTACTAATGATTTAATTGATGAATCAATGGATGAAATGAGAAGTTTAATTAAAGCTAGATATGTATATAAATTCTTTAACATTAGGAAAGAGAAGGATAGAATATGTATTTTAAATAGCAATTTTAGTATAGCAGGAGACGATATTAGAAAGCACTTAGATAAATCAGAAGTCTGTATCTTAATGGCTGCAACTCTAGGAAATAGTGTAGATGAAAAAATAAGATATTATGAAAAGATAAGCATGACTAAGGCATTAATACTAGATGCTTGTGCTACAACAGCTATAGAAGAACTATGTGATAGAATATGTGAAGAGGTGGAGGAAGTTGTACAAAATGAAAACAATACACTAACATCTAGGTATAGTCCTGGATATGGAGACTTACCCATAGATATACAAAAAAAATTTCTCACTATGCTCAGTGCAGAAAAATCTATAGGGCTTACTGCATCCTCTAATAGTATTTTAATACCAAGAAAATCTGTTACAGCCATAGTAGGGGTTGTTAAAAGAGAGAATAATAGCATAAAAAAGATAAGCTGTTTACAGTGTAATAAATATTCTAATTGTATGTTTAGAAAAGGGGATGATAGATGTGGGAATTAAAGAAAAATTGAAAGAAGGAATTTTAATTTTTGATGGTGCTATGGGTACTATGTTGCAAAGTAGTGGATTAAAGTTAGGTGAATTACCAGAAGTATTAAATATTACTGATTCAAAAATAATAATTGAAATACACAAAGCTTATATTGAAGCTGGTGCAAATGTTATTACTACCAACACCTTTGGAGCCAACGAAATTAAGTTTGAAAATAGTAACTTTAGTGTAGAGAAAATAATTCATTCAGCAGTAGAAAATGCAAAAATAGCTACTAAGAATAAACAAGCATATATAGCTTTAGATATAGGTCCCATTGGTGAACTATTAGAGCCCATAGGGACTTTAACCTTTGATGAAGCTTATAGTATTTTTAAAAGGCAGATTATTCAAGGGGTAAAAAGTGGTGTTGATTTAATATTAATAGAAACCATGACAGACTTATACGAAGCAAAGGCCGCAGTATTAGCAGCTAAGGAAAATTCAGATTTGCCAGTATTTTGTACAATGAGCTTTGAGTCAGACAAGAGGACTTTCACAGGGTGCAATGCCACATCTATGGTAATGGTACTAGAAGGGTTAGGCGTAGACGCTCTTGGAGTTAACTGTTCTTTAGGACCTAAAGAAATAGAACCTATAATAGACGAAATATTAAACATATCTAAAGTGCCTGTAATGGTCCAACCTAATGCAGGATTACCTAATATTATAAAGGGTGATACGATATTTAATATTTTGCCAGAAGAATTTGCAGTTTACGGAGCAAAGTTTAAAGAAAAAGGTGTAAAAGTAATAGGAGGATGCTGTGGTACAACAGATAGACATATAGAAAGTCTAGTAAAAGCTTTAAAGAAAGTAGAAATAAAAGAAAAGAAATATAGTCCTTTAAGTGGTATATGCACTCCTACTAAAGCAGTAATTATTGATCAGGTCAAAGTAATAGGAGAAAGGATAAATCCTACAGGTAAAAAATTATTTAAGGAAGCATTAAGAAATGGAGATATAGATTATATTCTAAGGGAGGCTATAGCTCAAGTTGATGCAGGAGCCCATATTCTAGATGTTAATGTTGGTCTTCCAGAAATAAATGAAGAAGAAATAATGGTTAAGGTTATTAAAGAAATACAATCCATATTGGACGTACCTCTTCAGATAGATTCTACAAATGCTAAAGCTATAGAAATGGGATTAAGATATTATAATGGTAAGGCTATAGTTAATTCAGTAAATGGAGAAAATAAAGTTTTAGAAAATATCTTACCTATAGTAAAAAAATATGGAGCTGCTGTAGTGGGACTTACTTTAGATGAAAGAGGAATACCTTCAAGTGGGGAAGAAAGATTTAGAATAGCTGAAAAAATAGTAAAAACAGCAGAAAGTTATGGTATAGATAAAAAAGACATATATATAGATTGCTTAACATTAACAGCTGCTGCCCAACAGAAAGATGTTAAGGAAACTTTAAAAGCACTTTCCTTAGTAAAAGAGAAGTTAAATGTAAAGACTGTACTTGGAGTATCCAATGTATCTTTTGGATTACCTAATAGGGAAATTCTAAATAAAACATTTTTAGCAGCAAGTTTATTTGCGGGTTTGGATTTACCTATAATAAATCCCTTAAATAAAGAAATCATGGACACAATAGTAGCCTCTAAAGTTTTATGGGATGAAGATAAGGGAGCAAAGGAATATTTAAAATATAATGAAAATATATCTAAAGAACAAATATCTATAAAAAAAGATGTGAACAATATTCAAGATGATTTATTTAAAATAATATTAAAAGGTATTAAAGAAGAAGCTAAAATAGCTACAGTGAAGTTATTAGAAAATAAACAACCATTAGAAATTGTAAATGAATATATAATTCCTGCCTTAGATATTGTAGGGGAAAAATATGAAGATGGAAATATATTTCTTCCACAACTAATTCAATCTGCAGAAACAGTAAAAGAATCCTTCAAGGTTATAAAAGATAAGTTAAGCAAGGGAACTGATACTGAGATTTCAAAAGGAAAGATAGTATTAGCCACTGTAAAAGGTGATATACATGATATAGGAAAAAATATAGTAAAGGTACTTCTGGAAAATTATAATTATGAGATTATCGATTTAGGAAAAGATGTTTCTAAGGAGAAAATAGTAGAAGCTGTTATTAAAAATAATATTAAGCTAATAGGACTTAGCGCCCTAATGACTACTACAGTTAAAAATATGGAAGAAACCATATTTGAACTAAAAAGGACTAAGCCAGATTGTGTAGTTATGGTGGGTGGAGCGGTACTTAATGAGGAATATGCAAATATGATTAAAGCAGATTTTTATGCTAAAGATGCAAAGGAATCTGTGACTATAGCTAGAAAAGTATTGGGTTAGTATAAGTTAAATCCTATCTTTAAATTTAAGATGTAGTGTAATGTGATATACCAAGACATTATGAGAAATTAACAAAAAACATAAAACTTTTAAAAAATTATTTGACTTTTTTTATTTAAGTGCATATAATAAAATATAATAATTTAAATATACAAATACATTGAAGAAGGAAAGTAATATTTAATGAAGATTCAGAGAGAATATCCATTAGCTGAAAGGATATTTATTGGAATTATATATGAAGTGCCCTTTGGAGTACGATACCGAATTAAGTAGGCTATCGCGGTTTTAACCGTTATATTAATAGAGTATGATAGTACTTGAAGAGTGGGGTTATTTTTTTACCAAATAGAGTGGAACCGCGGATATTATCCGTCTCTAAGTTTATCTTAGAGGCGTTTTTTTTATCTCTAAAATAGCTTAAATATAGTATGAAGTTAATTATTTAGATTAAAATAAGTATATTGTTGATTTATACTTTTACAATTGAAAATTTTATGGAGGAAATTTATTATGAACTTTTTAAAATCGCTTAAATATGATATAGACTCAGTTTTTCCAAGAGATCCTGCAGCTAGAAGTAGGATTGAGATATTTTTATTATATCCTCACATAAAGTCTCTTATATTTTATAGAATATCTAATTTTTTATATAGAAAAAAATTATTCTTTTTAGCAAGATTTATTTCAAATATCAGTAGATTTATTACAGGTATAGAAATACATCCAGGAGCTAAAATAGGAAGAGGTTTATTTATTGATCATGGAATGGGGGTGGTAATTGGTGAAACAGCAGAAATTAAAGATAATGTAACTATGTATCATGGAGTTACACTTGGTGTAACGGGTAATGAAAAGGGAAAACGGCATCCAACTATAGGAGAGGATGTAATTATTGGAGCTGGTGCTAAGGTTCTAGGAAATATATATATTGGTAGAGGAACCAAAATAGGAGCTAACTCAGTAGTACTACAATCTACAGAAGAAAATTCAACTGTAGTAGGAATAGCTGCAAAACCTTTAAATAAAAAATAATATTAAATTTTAATAAAATATAGGGAGGAATTATTCATGAAAAAGATTTATAGGAGTTTAACAGAATTAATAGGAAATACACCACTATTAGAGCTTTCAAATTATAATAAAAAGCACAATTTAAAAGCAACTATAGTTGCAAAATTAGAATATTTTAACCCAGCAGGAAGTGTAAAGGATAGAATTGCAAAGGCAATGATTGATGATGCAGAGGCTAGAGGAATTTTAAATGAAGATTCCGTTATTATTGAACCAACTAGTGGAAATACTGGTATAGGGCTTGCTTCAGTGGCATCAGCAAGAGGATATAAAATAAAATTAGTGATGCCAGAAACTATGAGTATTGAAAGAAGAAACTTGATGAAGGCTTATGGAGCTGAGATTGTGTTAACAGAAGGTGCTAAAGGGATGAAGGGAGCAATAGCTAAGGCTGAAGAGTTAGCTGGTGAAATTCCAAATTCATTTATTCCCGGACAATTTGTAAATCAAGCTAATCCAGCAATTCATAAAGCAACTACAGGACCAGAAATTTGGGAAGATACTGATGGTGAAGTAGATATTTTTGTAGCTGGAGTTGGAACAGGAGGAACTATAACTGGAACGGGTGAATTCTTAAAGTCAAAAAATTCAAAGGTGTCAGTTGTAGCAGTAGAACCAGAAGATTCACCTGTGTTATCAGAGGGTAAAGCAGGACCTCATAAAATTCAAGGAATAGGTGCTGGATTTATTCCAGAGACTTTAAATAAAGAAGTTTATGATGAAATCGTAAAAGTATCTAATGATGATGCTTTTGATACAATTAAGGAACTAACAAAGACTGAAGGATTGATAGTTGGAATATCTTCAGGAGCTGCATTAAAAGCAGCTACAGAATTAGCTCTTAAGCCAGAAAATGAAGGGAAAACTATAGTTGTTTTACTACCGGATACTGGAGAAAGATATTTATCAATTCCAAATTTTATATAGAGTATAACTAGTTAAGGAGAAGGGGTAAAGTTATACCCTTCTTTTTGTTAATTGAAATTTAAATAATTCATATTGTATTGAAATAATATTTAATATAACATTATATATAGAAATAAATGATAATAGTTAAATTAAATGTTAGGGGCGAGGTCTAGTGGCAGATAAAAATGGAGATGAATATGTAGTTTTATCCTTAAACCAATTAATAATAGATAATGAGGGGAAAACGGGGATCCCCTTTGAGGTACTGAGAAAGGTCTTTGGGTTTTCCATAAATGTAAAGGGACCTCATATTTATATAAAAAGTGCCTCAGATAAATTTGAAATTGCTACAGATAAATATAATAGGAAAGAGGGATCTACAGATAATTTTTTAGAAGACTTTAAATTTTTAAAGGAGAAATTTTCTTTTAAAGAATATTACCAGGGCTCTCTAATATATAGCTCAGACTTAAGGGGACTTAAGCACTATGATGTATTAATTACAGAAAATTCAACTTGGTGTAATATAACCCTAAGAGGAGACTATGTGAATTATTGTGATTTCTCAAGTAATAAAAATATAATAGCTCCACTTATGAAATTTTACTTTCCTAAGGATTATGATAAAATTCTTAAGGATATTTTAGAAAAGGAAAATGCAAGATACATATGTGATGAAAGAGATGTACTTATAAGAAAAGATTTTGATGATAATACCAAAGAAATCGTATTTTCTCAGTTAGGTGGAAGTTTGTAAAATAAAAATAGATTTTTAATTGACTAGTGAAACTCATATTATAGAAGGGGATTAAGATGAATAATTTATTACATCCAGTAAATGAGAATAAGTTTAAAGAAATAGTTAATATAAGATTTAACAACATTAATGAAGGATTTAATAATTATAAGAGTGCAATGTTAAAAAGCAAAACTTTAGAGGAAGCTGAAGAAAATATAATTAAATTTATGGAGGAAGTTATAATATTAAATGGTGAGGATAACTCCTTTGTAGATTTATATTTTTCTACTTTAGAAAAAGAAGATAAAGAAAGACTAATAGGGTTATTGGAAGAAAAAGATAAAGAAATAATGGAAAGTATTAAGGACACTTTACAGGAAGACACAATTTATTTTAGGTTAACTAAAGACATAATACCATTTATAACTAGATTAAGTACTAGAGAAGTTCTATTCTGTACTATATATTTCACAAAATACCCATTTACTATATGGGGTAACTATAATAAAAAATTCCCATGTTTTTATAAGGCAGATAAAGTATTGGATTTATATAATAATATCGCGAAGGAATGGGATGTTGAAATTATTGTTTAATAATAGCTATTATTGACTAATTTATGAGTTAGTAATACTATAAGTATATAGCTATAAGGAAAATTACAGTTATAATATAGGGTATATATGGAGGAATTCAACATGAAAAAATTTATTTGCAAAGTATGTGGATACATATATGAAGGTGAAAAATTACCAAGTGATTTTGTTTGTCCAGTCTGTGGCGTGGGATCAGAGATGTTTGAAGAATTGAAGGAAAGTAATTTATTTAGTAAATTTAAAGTACTTAATAAGGTGAAAGAAAACGATGTAGTTACATCTTTTTATTTAGCTTCTGCAGATAAAAAAGTTTTAAAAACACATAAAGCTGGACAATTTATTTCTATAAAACCAATAACTGAAGGGGATAAATCTAGTGAGGTTAGACAATATTCCTTATCTATGAAGCCAGGAGAAGATTTTTATAGAATAAGTGTTAAGAGAGAAGATAAAGGATTAATTTCCAGATATCTTCATGACAATATAAATGTAAATGATGAAGTAGAAATAACAGAACCATTAGGTGAATTTATATTAAAGGATAACAATAAACCCTTAGTGCTTATAAGTGGTGGAATTGGAATAACGCCTATGATGTCTATGCTTTATAAGGCTATAGAAGAAGGACGAAAGGTAAAATTTATTCAAGCAGTTATAAATTCAAATGTTCATACTTTTAAAAATGAGCTAAGGGATTTAGCTAAAAAATATGATAATGTAGACGTAGAATTTTTCTATAGTAAGCCATTAGACAATGATAAACTTGGAGAAGATTATCAATTTGAAGGATATTTAACTAAGGAATGGATTGAAAAAAATCTATCAAAGGATGAAGAATTTTATTTCTGCGGACCTTTAGGATTTATGAAAATGATATATGATGCTTTAAAGGCAATGGGAGTGTCAGAGGATTATATAAATTATGAAATGTTTGGTCCATCTGCTGACTTATCAAAAATGTAGTTTACAGGGATATTTCAAAGTATATTTGAAGTATCCCTGTATTTTTTTATATTCTCATAAATAGTTATGAATATTTTAAGTTTTAAAGCAAAGAATAGCAATATTAATAATTATAGAGGTGAAATTTATGAAAAAGTTATTGTATATAACTGTAAACTCTAAACCAGAAGAGTTATCTGCTAGTAAAACAGTAGGTAGAACATTTGTAAATAAATTTTTAGAAAATCATAAGGATTTTACTTTAGAAGAATTAGACCTTTATCAGTGTCACATACCTAGACTTGAGTATGAATACTTTGAAAAAAGAAATTGCATGATTAAGGAAGAAGATTTTAGTAAATTGAATGAAAAACAACAAGAAGAAGTTCATAAAATTGTAAAACTTGTGGATCAATTCAAAGAAGCTGACTTATATGTAATAGCAGCGCCGATGTGGAGTCTTTCCTTTCCAGCTCCATTAAAGGAATATATTGATTGTATAGTTATGGATGGAAAAACTATAAAAATATCAGAAAACAAAATGGAAGGACTATTAAATGACAAACCAAGGGCTATGGTATATATCCAATCATCAGGTGCACCTATTCCATGGATGTTAAGGTCTATTTTTAATAAAGGACTTGATTATGTAAGAGATATAATGAAGTATATAGGAATTAAGAAGTTTGAGGAACTATTGGTGGATGGAACAGGTTTTACTGAAGAAGAAAGAAGAGAAGCTATAGAAGATGCTAACAAAGAAGTAAATAAACTTATAGAAGAAATTTGGGAAAAATGATTAATATATTACAAAAACTGTTAATATTCTACATATTAATAGTTTTTTTGCGTATACATAGGATGTTTTTTTTACTAAAGTGTTTATTATAATTCCGTTGATACGATTATAATTGTGTAACCTTTAATAAACAAATAAATTATATATTTTTATTAATAAGATTACCATTTAATTTTAATATAGTTATATATTATAGAATATTGAAGAAGTTTAAAATTAGACTAAGAAAGGAGATGGATATGAAATATATGCTTGTAGGAAAAAATATATAAAAAGTAAAATTGTATGTGTTGAGTAAGCAATGACTTATATGTAAGACTGGAATTAATTATAGGGGGAGAATTATGTTTAAGTTTAAGCGTTTAGGAACGAAAATGACAGTGTTTATAGTAGGCATAGTGTTAATAGGAATGTTAACCACTCAATTAACAACTACTATAATAATGAAACAAAATCTTAAAGAAGATACAAGTGAAAGAGGAACTACAGTAGTAGCAGAATTAGGAAAGTCCTTTGAAAAGGAGCTATTACAGTATGAAAAAGATTTAAAATTAATTGGAGAAGAAAGTGCTTTTAATAAGGATGTGCTTAAGGATTCTGTAGCTTTAGAAGAGGTAGCATCATTATTTAAGAATTATACTGAATCTAACTCACAGATATTAAGCATATATGTAGGATTTCAAGACAAAAGTATGCTTGCAGAACCTACATGGGAAGTGCCAGCAGACTATGATGTAACCCAAAGAGAATGGTACATAAAGGCATCAGAAAGTCCAGAAGATGTAATATGGACAGAACCATATATTGATGCCGACAATAATGTTCCAGTAATTACGGCAGCCAGAGCTATAGTTGAAAATGGAAAAGTAAAGGGCGTATTAGCTGTTGACTTATCTTTAGAAAACTCTTTAAACAATGTTAAAGAGCATAATGTAGGATACAAAGGCTATGCGTTTTTAGTTAGCAATGAAGGAGTTGCGTTATATCATCCAACACTAATTAATGAAAATCTAAAAGAACAACCTATGTTTGGTGAGATCTTCAAATCAGAATCAGGTTCTTATAAATTTAATGAGGGTAAGGAAGATTTAGAAGTATATTACTATACTATACCAAACTTCAATTGGAAAGTAGGAGCTGTATATAATGAGAAAGATATGCAAGCTAGTATAATTGAAATTAATAATTTTACTATGGCTATAACTTTTGTAGTGATGATAGTATTAGCTATAATATTATTTATACTTATAAAAAGAATATCTAATCCTTTAGTTAAGTTATCAAAGGAAGCAAAGTTAGTAGCAGAAGGTGATTTAACAGTAGATATAAAATCTAAATTGAAGGATGAAATTGGACAAGTAACTAATAACTTCAATAGCATGGTTAAGGATATTAACAATATAGTATCTAATGTACAAAAATCTATATATCAAATCAATAGTGCTAGTGAAAATCTAAGTGCTATATCAGAAGAAACTACAGCTTCAACAGAAGAGATAAATGCTGCAGTTGCAGAAATAGCTAGAGATACCTCAAATCAAGCAGAGACTATTGTAGGCATAGTAGATAAGGTAGAAAAACTTAATGAATCCATTGAAGATATTAATAATATTATCAATAAAATGAATGAACTCTCCAATTCTTCTACAGCAGCATCGGAATTAGGCTTAGAAAATGTAAGTAATTTAAATATAAAAATTAATGAAAACACTACTGAACTTAATAAGGTAAATGACATATTCCAGGGATTAGTTTACAAGCTACAAGAAATAGATAAGGTTATTGATATGATAACTAATATATCTGATCAAACTAACCTACTAGCCCTTAATGCAAGTATAGAAGCAGCCAGAGCTGGAGATGCTGGAAAAGGATTTGCTGTGGTAGCAGAAGAAGTTAGAAAATTAGCAGAGCAATCTAGTGATGCAACAAATAAGATTAAGGAATCTTTAATTAATATAAATAAAGAAACCAATAATGTGAAAAGTGCAATACTTTATGCTAATGATATAAACAAAGAAACTGCAAATGCTGTATTAAGTACAGAACAATCTTTTAATTCTATTAATGATGAGTTACAAGAAATAGTTGAATTAATAAGAGAAACAAGTCATAGAACAGAAGATATTAATAACTATAGTGGAAATATCTTAGGTGGAGTAGAAGACATTTCAAATAATGCACAACAGAATGCATCTACCGTTGAAGAAGTTAGTGCTTCTATAGATGAACAAAGCGTTGTATTTGGAAGTATAGCACAACACTCTGAAGAATTATCACAATCTTGTCATGATTTATCACAATTAATTAATCACTTCAAAGTAAGTAAGTAGAAATATTTCTTATACTATGTTATTGAATTAAATTATGGATAAAATAAAGGGTATCTCAAGTTTTGAAGATACCCTTTATTGTTACATAGGGTTATAACAAATATTTAATAAAGTAGTTGTAGGATTTTTAAAACCATTTATCATAAAATAATTTAATCGTGGTAAAACGTTAGAATAAAAGTATGTATATTAATGTTGAATATATTATTTATAATTACAAAGAATAGAAGTGTGGGTATATCAACCATGGAAGACGAATAGTAATATGTAATAATAAATATTGATTAATAAAAACTATTAGGTTATAATGGAAATATATAAATAAGAGATTTAAGGAGGAATATGAAATGTCACTAGAACAAATCGTATGTTTATGTAATGGGGTTACTTATGCTCAAGTAAGAGAGGCTATGGCTCAAGGGGCTAGAACAGTAGAAGATATTCAAGCTGCTACAGGAGCAGGAGATGTTTGTGGAGGATGTATTGAAAGAATTGAAAAAATATTAGGCGATGTATGCACATGTAGAAATGTTTCTACTGAAGAGGTGGTAAAAGCAATACAAAATGGAGATACTACCGTAGAAAAAGTAGGTGTAACTACAGGGGCGGGAACGGCATGTGGAAAATGTAAATGTGTTATTGAGAGTTTAATTGAATCAAATAAATAATATATTTTAATGTTACAAACAATTTCATTAGCTGTAAATCTAAAATCTAAAAATATAGTGTATTGAAATGTGATTTATAGTAATACTATTATAGAATAATTACATTATATATGATTAATTATGTTAATCATATATGTCTATATTAAGGAGGAAGAGTAAATGTCAGAAAATAGAATTATATGTACTTGTCAAGATGTAGACTATAATACTATAAAGAAAGCCATTGAAGATGGTGCTAAGACTGTAGATGATATAATGGAAGCTACAGGAGCAGGAACTGTTTGTGGAGGATGTATTAGTGAAATAGAAGAAATTCTTCAAGAAGTAAAAAAATAATTAATAGAAATTTTTAGGTCTATATGATATATAAAGTAGTTATATCAATATAGACCTAAATTAGTTTTTATATTTATTAGTTTTTCATTTGATTTTTTACATCATTTTTTAATTCTTTAGCTATTGTTTTTCCTCCAACCATAGCTTTATTGTACAGGTTTTTAGCTAATTGACCTTCTTCTCTAACTTCATCTTTCATTTGATTTTTAAGGTCGTGAACAAATTTCTTATTTGAAATAAATTCTTTAATATCTTCCTTTTTTTCACCATACTGAATTTTAACTTCATTATACATATCTTTAACTTCACCAGTAACTTTATTCATACCTTCTTTAACTTCATCACCTATTTTATTCATAAAAATCGCCTCCAATAAAATTATTTTAAATGAAATTTAGTATCATATAGTAGAAATCATTATAAAAAATAAAAGTAAAAATTAATTCTATTTTCTATATAGTTTACTCAAATTACAAAATAATATTTAATGAATTTAATGGATATTTAATTTTTCAATATACTTATAAATTTAAGTAATTCTATTGAAAATTATAGTGATAGAGTATACTTATTCCATGTGTTAATAAAATAAGTAACTATAGGTTAAGCTGTATGAAGAAAACAATATAAATGTATTATTAAGTAATAAAAATTAAAAAAAGTAATATGTATATTTTAAAAGCATAGAAAATATGGTATACTAAACATGGATTGAGTATACATGTGTTGAAGTAGAATAATGTTCATGTATAAAAATATGGTACAACCAATATAGTTAAAAATTTAACTATTCAAATGAAAGTAATATAATTGATAGCAACAAATAGCTACATAAAAATATAACTATTTGCTGATATAAAGAAATCCATATATTTATTAAGGGGGAAAGAAAATGTTTAAAAAATTTACAAATGGTTGCGTTAAATTAGTGCAAAATTATCTACCAGATCCATTTTTATTTTGTATCATTTTAACTTTCATAATCTTTATTTCAGGTGTTTTATTCACAGGACAATCTCCATTATCTATGATTATTCATTGGACAAATGGATTTTGGAGTTTATTAGCATTTGCAATGCAAATGGCATTGGTTCTTGTTTTTGGTCATACATTGGCTAGTGCACCAGCATTTAAAAAAATCACAAAGAAACTGGCTAGAATCCCCAAAACACCAACTCAAGCAATATTATTAGTTACTTTTGTATCTTCTATAGCATGTATATTAAACTGGGGATTTGGATTAGTTATAGGAGCAATATTTGCAAAAGAACTTGCAAAGGAAGTAGATGGTGTTGACTATAGACTTCTAATAGCTTCAGCTTATTCAGGTTTCTTATTATGGCATGCTGGGCTATCAGCATCAATTCCATTAACTCTTGCTACTGGTGGAGAATCTTTAGTTAAAGCTACATCCGGAGCAGTAAGTGCTGCAGGAGTACCAACTACCGAAACTATATTTTCACTATGTAATTTAGTTATAGTAGGAGTTTTAGTAGTAACTCTACCACTTATAAATAGAGCTATGCACCCAGATAAAGGCAGTGTTGTAGTTATAGATAAGGGTTTATTAGAGGATGAAAAAGTATTTGTAGAGATGCCAAAGGAAAATATGACTCCAGCTGATAAGTTAGAAAATAGTAAGATAGTTACTTGGTTAATTTCAATAATGGGATTTACCTATATAATATATTATTTTATTACTTCAGGATTTAATTTAAACCTTAACATAGTAAACTTTATATTTTTATTTTTAGGTATTTTGTTACATGGAACACCTAAGCGATTTATAAGTGCTTTAATGGAGGGTGCTAAAGGAGCTGGTCCTATATTACTTCAGTTTCCATTTTATGCAGGTATAATGGGAATGATGACAGGAGCAAATGCAGAGGGGATATCTTTAGCTGTGTTAATGTCAAATGTGTTTGTAGCTATTTCAAATAAAGTTACATTCCCAATGTTCTCATTTTTAAGTGCAGGATTAGTTAATTTCTTTGTACCATCTGGTGGTGGACAATGGGCTGTACAAGCGCCTATCATGATGCCAGCTGGAGCAGAACTTGGAGTAAGCACAGCTAAAACTGCAATGTCAATTGCTTGGGGAGATGCATGGACAAATATGATTCAACCATTCTGGGCTTTGCCAGCACTAGGAATAGCAGGTCTAGGAGCAAAGGATATTATGGGATATTGTATAATAGACTTATTGTACTCAGGAGTAATAATTGTAGTAGGTCTTACTGTTATAGGTATGTAGAATTAATTTGTAAATCTATATACTTATTATAAATGCTGTCTACAATATAATATAAAGGATTTTATAAAAATATATAAATAATCATATATAAAATATTGAGCATGTACTTTAATATTAGTAGGCACTTTAGCCTTAATAATATAAGTACTTGCTCATTATTTTTTCACACTAAGTTATTTTTTGATAAATTAGCTAGTTTACAATCAGATTACCTACGCCTACATTTAGATCAAAGGTATATATATCTTCACCAGAAGTTTTGGCATTTATATCTATGCTACCTATACCAGTAGAAGTATCTAGCTTTACAGGAGAATTATTTGGAATAGATATAACAGTTTTACCTACACCACCATCATAAGTTAAGTCTCCTCCAACTTCAGCAAAGGTAATGGAAAGATTACCTACACCACCATCAATATCTATATCACCACATTTGCTAGAAAGATCTATGGTTGTATTTCCAACTCCTTGTTCAAGCTTTAGCTCTTGAAAAACTATATCTTTCAAGGTAAGATTTCCAGCACCACCTTCAACCTTTAATTTATTAATATTTATTCCATTAATAGAAATGTTACCAGCACCACCATGTAATTCTAAATCCTTATTAAAATCTTTAGGAACATTAATAGTAATTTCTCTAGATGTAGATTTATTAAAAAAGCCTAAGTTTATAGAAGAATTTACACCATGTTCTTTAATATTGAGGGTATTTCCTATAACATCAATTGTGGTTTTATCTACAAAGGAACTAGATCCCCTGCAAGTTATAGTAAAATCTGAACTGTCAACAGAGTTAATATTTACATTAGAAGCATGGATTTCAATATCTATATCTTCTATATTTTTCATAGGAATGGTTTTGGATATGTCTTCATCATAGGTGGTTAAGTTTCCATTATTATCAAAGTCATCAAAGTTATTACTAATATCATCTAAATTATCTAGAAAGTCTGTACCTAGATTCCCAAATAATTTATCATTATTAAAATTCACTGAACTACTATTATTAGGTCGAGATTTCACACCAAACTCTACATTACAACCCACAAGAAGAGTAGTCGTAAGGATTAGAGTAGGAATTATAATAAAAAGTTTCTTCTTCATAAAAAACACCTCTATTTTAATAAATTAATTAAATTATATCTAGTTTTTTGTCTATTCTATTGGCAGCAACTATTTGAAGTATAATTAGGGCTAATATATCTATAATTATTGCAAATATATCTAATTCAATAGCTCCATATTTACCTATGGTCATATACATATAAGGTAAAAAGTATAATATTAAATTAGCTATAAAGGAGTAAATAATATTTCCAACAATACTAGCACCTATTACAGCTAATACACATAAAGCAGTACTTCTAATATAGGAACCTAGTATTGCGATTAATGCAGTTATAATTAAATAACTTATAATAGTACCTAAGGACATAGATAATGAAATATTAAGAACTATGGAAGGAAAATTGCCAGAGTTAACCATAGCACCTAAAGCTACAATTATAGTAATAAAAAGATTTATAAAAATTAATTCTAAAAGATTACCTAGAATAAAATCTATACCAGATATAGGAGCTAAAAATAAAAGTCGCCCATATTCCTTTGATAATTGCATAGAAAATATTATTATATGAGCTATGAAATTCGTAGCGATAAGAATTGAAACAGCTGGTATTAGATCTAATCCTTGAGTGAACTTAGACAAAAATGAACTTGACCCAAGAGCTAAAACTAGAATAATAGCTTCTATTAAATACATAATTCTCAAGGTTCTAAAAGAATATTTAGCTATACTAAAAATATTTTTCATTTTAATTGACTTACTTTTAATTATTTTATTTCCCATAATATTCACCTATTCTGCAAATACCTTTCTATATATTTTGTCTATAGACGTACCGTACTTTATACGTAATTCTTCTGCATCGCCTTTTTCAATTATTGAACCATCACCTAAAAATATTACTTCATCAAAAATCTGTTCAAGTTCCCCTACGTAATGAGTTGTAATTATCATTGAAGCATTACTATCTAAATTATCTATAATTGCATTAATTATCTTATCTCTACTTATAATATCAACTCCAGAAATAGGTTCATCAAGGATATATAAGTTACAATTTCTACTTAAGGTTAGGCTAAGAGCAACCTTTTCTAACATTCCTTTAGATAATGATTTAAGTTTTGCATCTGTTTGGATATTCATAAATTTTAACAAGCTTAAAGCTTTAGATTCATTAAAATCATAAAAGAAATCTTTATAAAACTTAAGAGCATCATTTACCTTCATCCACTTAAATAGATAATCTTTTTCCTGTAGATATGAAACAAACTGTTTAGTTTCCCTTCCAACTGACATTCCGTTAATAGTTACAGTTCCTAGAGTGGGTTTAAGGAGTCCAGATATAACATTTAACAAGGTTGTTTTTCCTTGACCGTTTGGTCCAAGGATTCCAAGAACTTTTCCTTTTTTTAAGTTAAAACTTATTTCATTTAAAATATGCTTAGCTCCAAAATTTTTGGATAGAGTAGTTATTTCTAGTACATTATCACTGAATGTGTTTAAATCAATATTATTTAAAAGTTCATCTTTAGTTACTATGGTAGTTGCGTCATTCTTCAAGATTATTCCTCCTCATACATATTCATAATTAGTTCTAAAATTTCTTCTTTAGAAAACCCTAAGGTTTTACTTTTGTGGATAAAATCCCTTAGTAATTCTTTAGAATATTCTTTTCTTAGATTATTTATTATAGTTTCATCCTCTGTTAAAAATTTTCCGATACCCCTTTGAGTATTTATTAATCCTTCATTTTCAAGCTCAGAATAAACTCTTAATATAGTGTTTGGGTTAACTTTGAGTTCACTGGCATAATCCCTAACAGACAATAATCTCTCCCCCTTTTTAAGTTCTCCAGAAACAATTTTCATTTTCATGTAATTTTTTATCTGAATATATATAGGTTCCTTTGAGTTTAATTCTAACTCCATTTCATCACCTCATCTTATCAGTTATAGTGTATTAATTACATAATACACTATAACTGAATTAAAGGTTAATGCTAAAAAGTGCAATGTAACCTGATTAGATTAAATTAGATATGAATAACTCGTATTTCCTTTAATATATAAATGTTTACATAATTTAAATGTTAAAATACTACAAAATAATCCAATATATAATATTTCGTGATACTAATTCCTTACTATATATTGTAATATATTACTTTAAAATGTATAATTGGTAGTGTGAATATACACTTTTAAAGAAATATGCAGATACAATAGATATAAATATACATATATGATGAAAAAAGTTATAAAAATTAATTTTTATAATAATTTCAGTACAGGGATGAAAGTTATAATAGAGGGGATGGAAGTTTATGGAACAGGTTTTTAATAGTCTAGATGAAATGATAATAGTAGTTGATAGTAAAGAAAAAGTTCTATTTGCAAACTCTAAGTTAATAGAACGGTTTAAATTAAATGAAAAAGACTTACAAAAATCTTATAGAGACATAGCTTTACAACAAGATAGGGATATACTAAGAGAACTTATATGTAATTTTGAAATGTATACTAATAGAGTTATAGAGTATACGCTTTCTTTACAAGGGGTAGGCAAAATTCACTGTGATGTAAATGTTAACAAAGGATTGTGGTGCGGAGAGTCAGCTTTTTTTGTTACGTTAAAAGAAAAAGAAATATATAGTAAAAAAAATTTAGAAATACTTCTAGACAAGCTACCCTATAGCATGTGGATGAAGGATGTTGAGGGCAAATATATATATGCAAATACTCAATATGTAAAAAACTTGGATGTTGATAAAGAGAGGGTTATAGGATCTTATGACTGGAACTTTTGTGATGAAGACAAATGTGATTATTCAAGTGAAACAGATCATGAAGTAATTGTTGATAAAAGACCAATACTATATGAAAGAATGATTCATAATTCAGAAGGTTATATGTGGCTTGAAACTTATAAAGCTCCAATATTAGATAAATATGGAGAAGTAAAGTATATAATTGGTGTTTCAAGGGATATAACTTTTAATAAGAAGATAGAATCAGAATTGTTAGATAGCCATAAGCAATTTTATGCTTTAAATGAAGTAGTAAGCAATGGTTATAATGAAAGTAGTGGAAGATTTGATAATTTAAAAGAAGAGATTATCCAAAAACTAGGTGCAGATGCTATAAATATATGGGCCTATGATGATAAGAAAGGTAAACTTAATTGTAAATGTTATCTAGGAAAATATAATGAAAGAGATATTGATAACATAGAGTTTCCAATAACCTATGAAGAATTGGACCGATTTTTTATAGAAGAAGGTGGCGAGGGATTAAAGCCACTGTGTGAAAGAAAATATTATCCTAATAAAGACATATTAGAAAAAAAAGGTGTAAAATTTGTTGGAGTATATAAACTTGAATATAATAATAGAATTATCGGTGTAATGAATTTCCTATACAGTGAAATAGATGGTAAAAAATTAAATAACCATAATTTTATAAAAGTATTGTGTAATCAAATCGCAGTAATAATAAAAAATGATATTTTATCTAAAGAGATTAAATTAGAACTTAAAAAACGTATGGAAACAGAAAGTGAATTACAATTATTTTTAGATACAGCCATTGATTTGATGGTTATAATTGGTGATAATGATAAACATAGAAAGTTAAATTCAGGGTGGGAAAAGACTTTAGGATGGAGCAAAGAGGAACTTTTAAAGATGAAGTGGACAGATATAATTCACCCAGAGGATTTAGAATTAAAGAACGAATTTATTAAAAGGTTAAAAACAGAAGAGAAGATAATGAGTTTTAAGATTAGACTTATGTGCAAAAATGGAGATTCAAAGTGGATTCAATGGAATAGTAGATATTTAAAAAGTAGAGGAATATCTATATGTACAGGCAAGGATGTAACAGAGCAGCATCAACTAGAAGAACAAAGAAAAAATTATGAAGAAGCAATAAAATTAGAGAAAATTAAAGGTGAGTTTTTCTCAAATATATCTCATGAATTTAAAACTCCTTTAAATATTATTCTTACAACTATGCAACTTATAAATAGTAATATAGAAAAAGAGCGTATTCGTGCTGATAAAGGCGTGGCTTTAAAAAGATACATGAATTCTATTAAACAAAATTCTTATAGATTATTAAGGCTTGTTAATAATCTAATAGATATAACTAAGATAGATGCAGGATATTATAAATTACAACTTGAAAATCATAATATTGTTAATGTAGTAGAAGATATCACCATTTCTGTAGCTCAGTATGTGGAAAATAAAGGGATAGAATTAATATTTGATACAGAAATTGAAGAAGAAATAATTGCTTGTGATCCAGACAAAATTGAGAGAATAATGCTTAATTTATTATCCAATGCAATTAAGTATACAAAGGTAAATGGAAGAATTGAAGTATATTTAGGTATCGAAGATGAAAAAGTCTTTATATCAGTTATGGATAATGGAGAAGGAATAGAAAATGAAAAGGTAAATTTGGTATTTAATAGATTTATTCAAGTGGATGATACCTCAGAAAGAAGATATGAAGGTAGTGGAATTGGATTATCACTGGTTAAATCTTTAATTGAAATGCATGGTGGTAACATTAATGTGACAAGCAAGGTTGGTGAAGGTACTAAATTTACATTTTATCTTCCAATAAGGATTGTAGAAATGGAGGAGGGCGAAAAAGACCATGTGCCTCATAAAAGTGAAATGATAAGTTCAAAGGTAGAAAAATGTAATATAGAATTTTCGGATATATACAATTAATGTGACTCCTAAAATCATTATTAGAAATTTTATTTTAATTTATTATTTAGTAGTATATAAATATTATGCTATAATAATGTTTATATTACTAAAAGATAAAATATAAATTATAAGGAGTTGTGTTGCTTCATATCATGATGGGTAGAAGCGTATATTATGAATAAGACTAGAAAAATTATTTTTGAGGCTGCAATAAAAGTATTTTCAAGCAATGGTTACGAGAGTGCCACTATGGATGAAGTAGCAAGCGAAGCTGGAGTTGCAAAGGGAACTTTATATTATCACTTTAAAAGTAAAGAGGAATTATTTTATTTTGTTGTACAGACAGGAATTGATTTAATAAACAGTGAAGTTGAAGAATCCATAAAAGAAATAAGTGACCCTATAGAAAGATTGAAGGAATCTGCTAGGGTTCAGTTAAAATATGTGTATATTAATAAGGACTTATTTAGAGTTATAATGAGTCAGGTCTGGGGACAAAAGGAACGTCATGAAGAAATAAGAGAGCAGGTAATGAATTTAATTAATATGAATTCAAAATTTTTAGAAGGAATTACAAAGAGTAGAAATATTTCTGACGAAGATTCAGATATATTAAGTTATTGCTTTATAGGGGTATTATTTTCATCTGCACTCTATGAAATTATAAATAATGATAATTATAATCATGATGAAGTAGTAGAAAAATTTATGGATTACATTAACTATGACATAAGGTTATCTTGAGATATGAAATATAAATAAAAATAATATACAATTTTAATAGAAGAGTTTTCTAACTAGGAGAATAGCAAGTTAGAAAGCTCTTTTTTAATGTTTTTGAAAAGGATAACAGTAAAAATATTCTTTAATAATATTGACTAGTCAGTATAAAAATAGTATATATATAATATTGACTGTAAAGTATAAAAAATTAAAGAAGGTGATAGTGTGAACTTTTTAAAAATTGCCGGTAAGGATATAAAAAGCATTTTTAAGAACAGATTTATAAGAGTATCGGTTATTGCAATTATTATAGTACCATTACTATACTCATTGTTGTACTTAGATGCATTTTGGGATCCTTATGCACGAATTCAAGACATGACCATAGCCGTAGTTAATGAAGATGGTGGTGCCTTGCTTGATGGAGAACAGGTAAACTACGGTGAGGACATTGTAGAAAACCTAAAGGGAAATGAAGAGGTTGGCTGGGATTTCACTAGCAATGAAAAAGCCAATGAAGGGTTAGAAAAACAAGGGTATTATGCTAAATTTGTAATTCCAGAAGATTTTTCAAAAAGTGTTGTGGCTGCAAAAGAAGGTAAGCCTCAGGTAGCAGATTTACAATTTGTTTGTAACGAAAAGAAAAACTTTTTAGCAGCTCAAATCAATTCACAGGTTGAAAAGTTACTAAAAGAAGAAATTGTAGGAACAATTTCAAGCAACTATGTCACTGTTGCTTTTGATAAGTTATATGAAGCAAAAGATGGATTTATAAAGGCAGCTGATGGAAGTGAAAAACTTTATAATGGAATTGGTGAACTAAATGAAAAGGTACCTATGCTAGCGGAAGGTGCTAATAAGCTTGGAGATGGTTCAGCACAATTGAAGGATGGACAAGGTGCTCTTAACTCTGGAATAAAGTCAATAAATAATGGCTTATCAGAAGTGAATAGTAAGGTGCCAACTTTAGGTTCTGGAGTAGATAAGTTATATGATGGTTCACAGGAGTTAAAAAATGGGCTAGGAACTGCAGCAAATGGATCAAAGGCATTAGCAGCAGGAAGTGAAAGTCTTTATAGTGCATTTGGTAATACAATTTATCCAGCTGTAAATTCACTTAAAAATGGAGCTAATGAGCTAAATGGTGCATTAAAATCAGGAGAAAGTAGTATAAAAACATTAAAAGAAGGTGGAGAAGGCTTAAAAACTGCTAGTGATAATGTGACAGCTGCATCAGCAGGTATAAATAATGGATACCAGTCAGTTAAAGGTGGAGTTAATCAGCTTATAAGTGGTGTTAATACATCTTCAGCAGCAGTGAAGGATATAGCTACAAGTATTGCAACTGCAGTTAAATCAAATCCTGAAGTAGCAAAAGATCCAAATATTCAAGCTGCACTTGTAAAGATACAAGCTTTAAACGAAGCAACTAGTGAAACACCAAAGCAGATACAAGAATTGCAAGAAGGAACTAAAGAATTTGGTGATAAACTAGGACAGTTTAATGGCGCTGTGAATAAGTACACTGGTAAGGTTAATGAATTTGCAACTGGAACAATAGCTTTAACTGATAGTGTAAATAAAGTTAGTGTAGGTGTAAATAAAATCAGTGGAGGATTAAATTCCTTAGAAGCTGGACTTGATGAAAATAATACTGGTTCCTTTGGAGCAGGATTAAAATCAGTATCAGATAATATGTTTGTTTTAAATTCAGGTATTAATAAGTTAAGTAGTGGATCAGGTGAAATAAATGGAGGTCTTGGACAGTTAAGAAGCAATATTCCAGCTTTAAGTGGTGGAATACAAGCTTTATATAATGGTTCAAATCAACTAGTAGATGGTTCTAATGCACTAGTAGATGGACAAAACAAGTTAAATGATGGAGTGTCAGAGTTAACAGGAAAAGTACCACAATTAGAAGATGGGGTAGATAAGTTATATAAAGGATCAAATGAGCTTGCAACTGCTTTAAAAGATGGTGCAGGAGAGATGAAATCCGGACTTAAAAATTCCTCTGAGGAAATGGGTGACTTTGTATCAGCTCCAATAAATATGAAAAATGAACCAATAAATAAAGTACCTAACTATGGAACAGGTTTTGCACCATACTTTATATCACTATCTTTATGGATAGGTGCAATAATGATGTTCTTCGTTATCTCAGCTAAAACTGATGATGATGCTAATTTATCCAAGTTTGATAAAGTTATAGGTAAATACTTATCCTTTGGATTTATAGGTTTATTACAAGCATTACTTGTAAGTGCAGTTGTAATGGGGCTAGGATTAACCCCTACAAGTACAGGTATGTATTTTGTATCCATAGTATTCTTATCATTGGTATTTATAGCAATAATTCAATGTTTAATATCCCTATTTGGAGATGCAGGAAGACTTTTAGGAATAGTATTATTAATACTTCAATTAACAGCTTGTGCAGGTACATTCCCACTAGAGATAGTACCTAAATTCTTTAAAGTGATTAATCCATATATGCCATTTACTTATAGTGTAGAATTATTAAGAGAAGTTATTTCAGCCAATACAATTAATTATGGAATAGTTGGAAAAGACTTCTTAATCCTTGGAGTTGTGCTTCTTGTATTTTTAGCAATATCAATAGTATTTAAAAATGCAGGGGAAAATCTCCAAAATATAATTGAAGGAAGAAAAGAAAAATCAGTGGAAAATATAAAAGAACAATCAATGTAACAGTAAACTTATTATTACAAATAATCCTAACAATAGCTGGTTGTAAAATATAAATGTTCGTGTTATAATGACAATACAATTGGTAAGACTCGTATATAATCGGTAATATGGTCCGAAAGTTTCTACCTGCAAACCATAAATTTGCAGACTACGGGGAGTTGTATTTTATTATAACTATAATCATTATAGTGATGAATCACAGCACCTCAATTTTTATTGAGGTGCTTTTATTTTTTGATTTAAATGAATCTAAGGAAGTAGCTAACCCTTAGATAAAATTAAAAGAATATCTAAAAGGAGATGAACTTATGAATAATGAAGAACTATTAACTAATGATATTGAATTAACCTATGGTGTTGATGATAACCCAACTTTAGTTAAAAAGATATTATTTGGTTTACAGCATATATTTGCAGCTTTTGGAGGGATAGTAGTAGTGCCTCTAGTAATAGCAAGTGCATTAGGATTTGATGCAAAAACAACTACAACATTAATAAGTGCAACAATTTTAGCTTCTGGTATTGCTACTATAATTCAAGCTAGAGGTTTCGGAGTTATAGGTTCAAGGGTTGCTTGTATCATGGGTACAGACTTTACCTTCGTTTCACCAGCTATTTCAGTGGGAACAGTACTTGGACTTCCAGGAATAATTGGAGCTACTATTCTAGGAGCATTCTTTGAAATTATTTTAAGTTACTTTATTAAGCCTCTTATGAAATTATTTCCGCCAATAGTTACAGGAACAGTGGTATGTTTGATTGGACTTACATTATTACCAGTATCTATTGATTGGGCTGCAGGTGGAGTTGGAGCTTCAGATTATGGTAGTATTAAGAATTTATCAATAGCCATGTTTGTTTTAATTTTTACCTTGATTTTAAATAGATATGGAAAAGGAATGGTTAGTAGTGCATCTATTTTAATTGGGATGGTTGCGGGATATATAATTTGTATTCCCTTAGACTTAGTGAGTTTTACAGCTATTAAAGAAGCTAGTTGGATTTCCTTCCCTAAAATATTTGAATATGGAGTAACCTTTGATATTAAAGCTTTAATTGCATTTATTCCAGCATATTTTGTAACTACTATAGAAACCGTTGGATGTCTTAAGGCTATTGGAGAAACGTCTCAGATACATATGGATGAAAAACGTGTGGGTGCAGGTGTATTGGCAGATGGTATAGGAAGTATGTTAGGTGGAATAGTAGGTTCTTTCCCAAACACTACTTTCAGCCAAAATGTAGGACTAATACCTTTAACAAAGGTAGCAAGTAAGCATGTGGCAATTATGTCAGGACTAATCATGGTGATTTTAGGTTTCCTACCTAAATTAGCAGGTCTAGTAAGTGGAATACCACAACCGGTTCTTGGTGGAGTTGGAGTAGTAATGTTTGGAACTGTTGCTGCAGCAGGAATAAAGACTTTAAGCAGAGTAAGACTAACTGAAAGAAATCTACTTATAATAGCTACATCTATAGCTTTAGGCCTTGGAGTTACCTTTAGACCAGATGTTATAGCACAATTACCAGAAGGACTAAAGATGATTTTCTCATCAGGAATATCTACAGGAACTATAACTGCTTTAATACTAAACTTAGTATTAAAAGAAGATAAAGTAGAGAAAATAAAAGTAGAAAAAAGCGAGGTGGCATAATGGAAACTTTAAAAAATCGTATATTAAAAGATGGACATGCATTAAATGAATCTGTATTAAAGGTAGATTCTTTCCTAAACCATGGAGTAGATGCTAAATTAATGCAGGAAATAGGAACAACCTTTAAAGAACATTTTGAAAACCATGGAATAACTAAAATCTTTACCATTGAAAGTTCAGGGATAGCGCCTACAGTTATGACCGCTCTTCAAATGGAATTACCAATGGTAACACTAAAGAAACAAACATCTAAGATTTTAAGTGGAGATGTATATCAAACAACAGTACATTCTTTTACTAAAGCTGTAGATTATGAGTTAACTTTATCAAAGAAATTTATATCACCGGAGGATAATATACTTATAATAGATGATTTCTTAGCCTATGGAGAAGCAGCACAAGGCGCTATAAGATTGGTAGAAGAAGCTGGAGCAAAGGTTGCAGGAATTGGAATAGTAATAGAAAAATCCTTCCAACCAGGTCGTAAAAATCTTGAAGATAAAGGTTATGAAGTATATTCACTAGCAAGAGTAAGTAAGCTTGGTAAAGATATTATAGAATTTGTAGAAGAATAATAAAAAAGGTGCATGGGCACCTTTTTTTATTTTGTAATACGCTAGTAGCTATATTGCATATTCATGAATCTCGCAAACCCGCACTATGACAACAACTATTTAACTATTTAACTATTTAACTAGGTTTATATATAAATAGTTTCCTATATAAATATTTATATAGGATTATAGTTATATATATATCTATAGATATAGTTAAAATTTTATATAGTCATATCTTATAAATGATTTTGTTAATAAAATTGTAATAATATTCGATACGGATTAATAAAATGAATGGAGTGATAAAATTTACAAGGAGGATTTTGTATGGGCGTTGCTTCATTAGTAGTTGGAATTTGTAGTATTGTATTTGCTGTAATTTCATGGGGGTGCCTATGGTGGTTATCTCTAATTTTAGGCGTTGTAGGTGTAGTATTAGGAATTATAGACATGAAGAAAAAGAAAGAATCAGGTGAAGCTTTTGCAATGGCTAAAGGTGGATTTATATGTTCCATAATAGGAATATGTATGGCTATTATATTTTTAATATTTATTGTGGGATTAGCTTCATTAGGAGCAGCAGTGTAAAATTATATCATTAAAAGATGTCTGTATAGGCATCTTATTTTAGTTACAAGGAGGTTAAAATTTGAAAAGCGAAGGAATAATAAAAGAATATAATATTTTTAATGTGATATTAATTACTTTAGTAATAGCTATGATATTTTTACCTTTTATATCTAGAGTTGTGAATAAATTGTTTCCTATCACCTATGGATGCCTTTCTTATAGAATTTTAGGAGAGCCTTGTCCTCTTTGTGGATTTACTAGAGATATGAGAAATATTATATCTGGTGATATTTTTGCTCCTAAGCTAAACTTATTATCGGTACCAGCAGTTTTATTAGGGATATTTGAAATTTTTTTTAGAATGAAAATATTATTATCAAAGAAAAAATTAATGGATAATAAATTTAGAATTAAGATAATAAAATTTGATGTTATATATCATGTACTTATGTGCTTTTATTTTATCATCTATGGAATTCTATTTTATATATTAGATTTATCAAGGGTTTAGAAGATGTAATAACTATTTCATTTTTGCTCAGTATAATAATTCTATCCTTTGGAAAACTTAATATATAGTATAGTTAAAATCCACTGAAAAGGAGAATGCATTTAGTTATGAATACACGTGTACCTTATCATAATTATATAGTTGTAACGCCAAATGGAGATATATTAGGTTTTGGAGAAGAGGATGATGCAAGAAAATATGTGGCAGGATATTATGTAGGAAAAATAGAAGAATTATCAGATGATAGAAGTAAAGTCTATGTTGATTATGGAACAGACCCCCTTCAAGCTTCAGTAGATATATGTACTGAATTAGGTGCCTATGAAGGAGATTGTATTATTTATGATTTAGATAATTTTATAGAAAATATTCAAAAGTCTGGTATATTTGAAGATGAAAAGGAAGAACTTATAATAAAGCTTATGCAGGAAAAAATAAATTTGAATATTAATGATTATCAAGTAGATGACCTTTTATATGATACAAAAGTAGTTCCTAATCGAGATTAAAATACAAAACTTTCCTAAGATAAAATGATTTAAATAAAATTTGAGCATGTCTCTATATTAGAGTACATGCTCAAATTTTATAAAAAACTAATATGTTTTGTTAAAGATTAGCTTAATTAAGCATTAAACATGATTGTTCATAAGTCTGTTACGTGCCATAAGCATTTCCTCATCAAGGTGTGTTGTAGTACCAGCACAGTTTAACAGCATGGTGCTAATATCATCAGGCATTTCGCCCTCATATTTATATCTAAGCTTATGTTCTAGGCTTGCCCACGTATCCATTGAAATTGTTCTAAACTGAATCTCTACAGGAACATTTTCAACTTTCTTTGAAAAGAATACAGGAACACTAACAACTAAATGAAGGCTACGATAACCATTATCTTTTGGATTTTTTATGTAATCACGTTCCTTAATAATAGTTAAATCAGTTTGTGCCTTAATTGAAGCTGCAATTTCATAAACATCACTGAGGAAAGAGCAAATAACTCTAATTCCAGCAATATCAGTTAAAGTTTCTGCAGACTCAATAGAGAGTTCTAATCCTCTTCTTTGAAGTTTTTCAAGTATACTCTCAGGAGTTTTTAGTCTAGATTTCATATGTTCAATAGGATTATAAGAGTGAATGCTTTTATATTCATCATTAAGTACTGCAAATTTTGTTTCGATTTCACGAAGGGCACAACGATATTTTAAAGAAAGAGATTTAAAATCTTCAATTTGGGTACCAAATTGTGAAATATCTATGTTTTTAAGATCCTTAAAAGGCAATTGTGGCATAATAAATTCTCCTTTGTATATGTATTAGGTCTTATAATAGTATAATATAAATTGCTTTTTTATTAAAGTAGGTAATAAGATCAGAATACAATATACTTAATATATTTTCGGAGTTTTATATTTGATTAACAGCTTCACTTAAAACTTTGCCAATGGAGTCATGAATAACTAAATCAGCCTTAGAGTCAGCAGAAGTAATACTTTTATTTATAAGCACTAGATTTTTACCCTTAAAGTAGTTGATAAGATTAGCTGCAGGATAAACCACTAGAGAAGTTCCACCTATAATTAATGTGTCTGCTTTTGAGATAGCATCGATAGCTCCTTTAAGTACACTTTCATCTAAACCTTCTTCATATAAAACTACATCAGGTCTAACAGTTCCACTACATTTAGGACAAGTAGGTATTCCCTTAGAATTTAAAATAAAATCCATATCATAGCTATCATTACATTTAATGCAATAGTTTCTATGAATTGAGCCATGAAGCTCAAATACATTTTTAGAACCAGCTGATTGATGAAGTCCATCAATGTTTTGAGTAATGATTGCTTTAAGTTTACCCATTTCTTCAAGGTTAGCAAGGGCTATATGTGCTCCATTAGGTTTAGCTTCAGGATATATAAGCTTTGCCTTATAAAAATTAAAAAATTCCTCAGGAAATCTTATAAAATAAGTATGAGAAACTAGCTGTTCAGGAGAAAGAGTCATGTTAAGTCTTGCATTAAAAAGCCCATTGGAACTTCTAAAATCCGGTATATTTGATTCGGTAGATACTCCTGCACCACCAAAGAATACTATGTTATTACTATTTCTTAAAATTTGTGTTAGTTTTTCTATTTCAGTACTCATAAAATCATCTCCATAAATTATTTATTAATCCTATTATGACACGAAGTCATAGAAAATAAAATATACTTATAGAACATGTTGGAAAGACAAAACCCTTTGTAATATTCTTAAAAAAGCTGTTGCAAAAAAAGACCCTAACAAATACGAACCTTGGGAAGCTGCATTAATGCAAGCAATTGGCTCTAACTTCGATTGGACAAACAAAGAAAATCTTAAGCCGCTTATTGAGTTTATACAAAAAAATTATAATGATATTTGAGGTATGAGACATAGAATAGGCTAATAACTATGACTTATAACCATAAAGTTGAATATCACTCAAGTTTTTTCAACTTAAGTATGAACTACTCTCCATTGTTGACAGTTGTAATTAAGCTTATAATAAAAGTACTAAAAAGGCTCAAAGGCGGAGGTAGTGAATATGAATAGATTAAATATTGGAGAGACTATTTTACATTTAAGGAAAGAAAAAAAGATTACTCAAGAGCAGTTGGCAAGTATGATTGGAATTTCAGCTGGAGCGGTAAGTAAATGGGAAACTGGAAATTCAACGCCTGATATTTCTTTGTTAGCGCCATTGGCAAGAGCATTAGATACTTCTTTAGATGTTTTACTTTCCTTTCAACAAGAGCTTTCTGAAGTAGAAGTGATTAATATAAAAAAAGAATTAGTTGAAGTATTTTTACATCAGGGTTATATGGATGGTGAATTAAGATGTAAAGAATATGAGAAAGAATACCCTAATAATGTATATTTAAAATTGATAATTGCACAATTGATTCAAATGTATTCTATGATGTCAGGTAATGTTTCAGAGGAATGTATAAAGTCTAGAATGGAGTATTGTTTGACCTTACTTTATCAAGTTACTGAAAGTAAGGTTTCAAAGTATATATCAGTAGCTTTATTTTCTATTGCTAATATACAAATGACCTTAGAAAACTATGAGGAAAGTGAAAGGGCTCTTAAGGAATTATCAAATTCATTTATAGATCCCATGGTACTATATTCTTCATTGTTACAGAAACAGGGAAAGATTGAAGAAGCAGAAAATATGTGTAAAGGAATGCTATTACAGTATTTAAACCAAAGCATTGCAATGATAGCAATATTAGCAAGGCTATCAAAAGATGAACATAATTATGAAAAGGCAGTTTTCTATTTAGATGCTCTAAATCAAGTTGAAAACACATTTAAAATAGGGATGGGTTCAGGAGCATATAATTACTGCAGGCTATATATTGAAATAGGGGACAAGGAGCTTGCTGCAAAATGGTTTAACAATTATGTAAAAGAGCTACTTTCTACAGAATATGATTATAGCAATAACCCTTATTTTGAAAATCTTAGATTAGAGGTGGATGTGGAAGGGCAGAAGATAATAAGAAAGAAGTTATTTCAATCACTTATGGATGAAGAAGATTTGAAAGTATTATGTGGAAGCCTAGAGTATGAAGAGGCAATTAAAGCACTAAAAAATGCTGTTTCTGAAATGTAAAGTAATTTATGTGATTTTAAGTTGTTAGGTTATGCGGAGAATTTTAATAGAAATTAAATAAAAACAGTAGAGAAAGTAATACAAATTCTCTACTGTTTTTTAGGTTGTTAATCTTTTTTGCATTCTAATATAAAATTTAACAAGCTACTTAAATTTTCTTCACTCCCAATATCGCTATAAAACTTCATAAGTTTTAGTACCGGAGTGATACTCAGGTCAATGATATTTAATGATATTAATTCAAGAACTTCATTTTTAAAAGTATTTATTTCTTCCAAATTATTTTCTTTAATAAGTATAGTCAAAAGCTGATCTAAAGATTTTAATAATACGCTTATATTTCTCTGAGACTTAGCTAGTTGTATTGACTTCTTATAGCATTGAATAGAAAGTTCTATATTACCAATTAATTTAGTAGAAATCCCCAGTTGATTATAAGCATTAGGACTGTGAGAACTTTCGTTAATACTCTCATAAGCATCCATCATATAAAGTAGTTTATCTATATAAATTTTTATATTTTTAATATCATTCAATACCGTATAAATATCGAGGATATTTGCAGTAATTAATATTATATTTTCAGTATCTTGTCTATCTAAATTAGTTAACATAAACTCATTTATTTTTAAAGCCTCATTATAAAACTTTCTATATCTAAGACAATTTACTTTTAGTACATTAAGTTTAAAAATATCTATTTTTGTTAGGTGTTTAAATGTTTTTTCAACGTGTTCAATTTCATTTAAAGCTTTATCATGTTCTTCAAGATACATGTAAGCCAATATATTGTTAATGAGCACTTTTAATCTTAATTCTTCAGGTACAGTATAATTATATACTAAAGCTAAATTATTAAAATCTATAGCTTCTTTATACTTACATGAGTATATACATATACCCCCTAATTTTTGAAGAAGGTTAAATAATCTAATGTCATTAAATAATCTGTTATGATTTTCAAAAGCCTTTATATAGTATATATAACTTCGGTTAAATTCCTTTTGCTTTTTTAATATGTCTCCAATTTTTTCATATATAATCATTTTTTTCTCAGGGACATCATACTTCATTAAAAATAATTCAATCTCTTCAATATCCTTAGTAAAATCCTTTGAAATATTATCTTCATTATTGCATAAAAAATTTATATATCTACTAGCTATTTTATTTGTTTGAGCATTAATATCCTCTAGTAAATACTCAGTATCTAAATTAAAATCTATATTCCTTTCTTTGCATATTCGGTTTATATTATCTGTAATTATATGCGCTACTGTTGGTGTGAGAGTAGACTTATCGTTTTCAATAATGCTAATAAGTTCACGGGTTATTTCACCCCCAGTAATTTCTTTTTGATTAATTTTAAGTTCTTTTCTTATTTTTTTTATTTTTTGACCTGGTGATAAAATTTCCATTTAACTCTCCTTATTAGTATTTAAATTATATATTTATTAAGATTGTATCATTTCCAATAAAATTTGTAAAATAAAATACTTACATTTATATTACCATTCACAGTATTATGCAAGGTAGTAAAAGATATATAATAACAATTCTGATGAAGTAATTCTTTATCTCTAGTTATTAGTATTTATATATACATATATTTTATATACCATTAAGGATAAAAAATTAAAAATAATTACTATATGTAAATAAAACTATTTACATATAGTAATTGTAATGTTAAACTATATTTGTAAATAAAGTTATATAATCTCACATAGCCTATGGTAGTAGGTGATGATAATAGGTCGTTTATTAAAAGATTAAAGGGGAATATGGATTATGAATTTAGAACTCTTAAAGAAAAAGAATTTTCTACTATTGATGCTAGGAAAACTAGTATCTCTTATAGGGGGTGAAATGCAAGGATTTGGATTAACCTATATTTCACATTAAGATCATATGCTAATTTAAATTTTAAAAGTCAAGGGAGTTGGAGTTATGAAAAAATATATACTAAAATATAAATTTAGTTTTTTTAGTACAGCGTTACTTATAACTATATATGCCGCTTTTAATGTGGCGGTGGCATGGATGCTTCAATATGTAGTAGATGCAGCTACGGGTAGTTCATTACAATTTTTCTTTAGAAGTGTAATGTTGTTTGGCTTATATATTGTGTTAGCTTTTCTAGTAGAAATACTTTTAAAATATTCTAAAGCTAGGTATATTAGAAAAACTATAACTTATATGAGAAAAGATTTAATGAATAATATGTTAAAACAAGACATATCTACATTTACAAAAAATAATAGCGCTAAATATATATCTGTTTTAAATAATGATATTTCATTAATCGAACAAGATTATGTATTAAGTATATTCAATATTATAAATAATATTGTTACATTTTCTTTAGCATTTTTATCGCTTATGTATATAAATGTATATATTACTTTAATAATTATAGTTATAAGTATTTGTACATTTACTTTACCACAATTATTCTCTAAAAAATTATCAAGGAAAAAACTTAACTACTCAACTGGTTTAGAAACCTTCACTATAAAAATTAAGGATTTATTACTTGGATTTGAAGTAATAAAAAATTTTAATATTGAGAGTAAAGCAGAAAGTGAATTTAAAAATGTTAACAATGATTTAGAATCAAATAAAGAAAGATTTTCAATATACAGTGGTTTTGTAGACTCTTTTGCAGAGTTATTAGGAACAATTATGTTTATGGCTCCTATTTTAATTGGAGGATATTTAGTTATTAAAGGTAAAGTTACAGTTGGTATTTTAATCGCATTAATACAGTTAATGAATAATTTATCAGGTCCACTAATTGCAGGTATTCAACATATTAACAAAGTAAAATCATCTAAGGAAGTAATAAAGAAAGTTAATGATTTAGTATATAGCCATGATGAAAATGAAAATAAACAATTAACTGTACTAAAAAGCTTTAATGATTCTATAAAGTTTAAAAATGTTAAATTTAAATATGATGAAAGTAAACTAGCATTAGACAATATAAATATAGAATTCGAAAAAGGTAAGAAATATGCAATTGTAGGCGAGAGTGGAAGTGGTAAATCTACAATTATTAGACTTCTTCAAAAATACTATAGTGATTTCCAAGGAGAAATAAAGTTAGACGATGTAGAATTAAGAAATATAGGAACAGAAAATTTATATGAATTAACTTCAATAATTCATCAAAATGTATTTATGTTTTCAGGAACTATAAAGGATAATATAACACTTTATAATGATTATACAGATGAAGAAGTAATGAAAGTTATAAAAATAGCAGGACTATATAAATTAGTAAGTAGTCTTCCTAAGGGAATTTATGAAGATGTAGGAGAGAATGGAAATAAATTATCAGGCGGAGAAAAACAAAGAATTTCCATATCTAGAGCACTTATTAAGAATTCTTCTATATTACTTTTAGATGAATCAACTTCTGCTTTAGATAATATAACTTCTTTTGAGATAGAACAGGCTATTTTATCAATCAAAGATCTTACTGCTATTGTAATTACTCATAAGTTAAATGAAGAAGTTCTAAGTAACTATGATAAGATTTATGTTTTAAAAGGTGGAAGATTATTAGAATCTGGAAACTTTAATACTTTGATGAGCAATAAAGGTTATTTTTATAGTATGTATACATTAAATAATAACCTTGAAGATAAGGAAATAGATTGTATAGATAAAGCTATTTAATATAGGTTATAGAACATATATTTAACTAAAAAGTCCCTTGGAAGCCCAATGGGGTTTTTTAGTTAATTCATGGGAAATAAAATAAAATGATCAGGGATGTGAATATAATATGAATGCAACGTTAAGCCTTTTACGTAAAAAAGATTTCTTATTTTTAATGATGGGAAAACTAGTTTCTTTATTAGGAAGTAATATCCAAAGTTTTGCTTTATCATTATATGTACTAAAAATAACAGGCTCCGCCACTAAATTTGCGTCAGTATTAGGTATAGCAATAATACCTAGATTAGTTTTATCACCAATAGCTGGAGTTATAGCTGACTGGTTTGATAGAAAACAAATTATTGTTTGTTCAGATTTATTTAGTGGGTTACTCATAGGAGTATATGCGGTAATATATAAACTTAACAGTGGTCTTTCCATAGAGAGTATATATGTATTAGTAATAATTTCAACTATTATATCTGTATTTTTTAATCCAGCAATAAATGCTGTAATACCAAGTATTGTGAAAAAGGAAGAGTTAGTAGATGCAAATTCAATAGATTCTTTTATTGCCAATACAACTAATTTTGTATCTCCAATGATAGCAGCAGCATTACTAGGTATTTTTGATATATTTATTATTTTAATTATAAATTCTTTAAGCTTTATCTTATCAGCTATACAAGAAATGTTTATAAGTATTCCTAAAACAAATAAGAAACCTCATAAAATAACCTTTAAAGCTTTTTTAAGTGACTTTGTTACAGGATTTAACTTTATTAGATTTGATAAACTATTACCTAAACTAATTATATTAGGGTTGATAGCTAATTTTATTTTTACGCCTATTTTATTTATGGGTATAACATATATTTCAAAAGAAATATTTATGGTGAGTGACTATCAGTATAGTTTTGTAGAATCTATAATAGTATTAGCAACGCTTATTTCTCCTATAGTTAGCAATATACTATGCAAAAAATTTGAGTTTAGTAAAATATTTTACATGTATTTACTTTTAATTTCAATTTTAGGTGTAGTATTAGCGGTGAGTTGTTCTCCGTTATTTATGAGTGGATTTAGAAGTATATTAATTCCTTTTTCAGTTTTTGTGTTTACAGTATCTATGATGATGCTGATAATTTCTGTAGGTAATATGGCCTTTGCAGTAATGCAGCAACAGATTATTCCTATAAATATGATGGGAAGAGTAAAATCTACTATAAATAGTTGTGCACTAGCAATGAACCCAATTTCTTATATGATTTATGGTTTTCTATTTGATAAATATCCTGTATGGATATCTGTAGTATTATCATCCATTTTGCTATTTTTAGTTGTCATTAGCTTTAAAAAAATATTATATATATCTAACAGTAATGAAAAAGAAGATAAATTTTCTTATGCTACTACGAAATTATAAATAATAGAAATATAACCAGTGAATTTATTTTCAGAATAAATCACTGGTTATTTTAGTGTGCCCATACATGGAGAATAAGCATATACTGTGCTAAATTATTTTATGAAAATCCACTTTGAATTTTATTGATTTATAAAACCTTAGATAAGAAATCTATAGTTCTAGAGTTTTTAGGATTTCCAAAAAGTTCATCTGGAGTGCCTTCTTCTAGAATTTTTCCTTCATCCATAAATAAGATTCTATCTCCAACTTCTCTTGCAAATCCCATTTCATGGGTTACTACCACCATGGTCATACCTTCTTTGGCTAGTTCTTTCATAACATTTAAAACCTCACCAACCATTTCAGGGTCTAAAGCAGAGGTAGGTTCGTCAAATAGCATTACATCTGGGTTCATGGCTAAAGCTCTGGCTATTGCTATCCTTTGCTTTTGTCCACCAGATAAGGAGCTTGGATAAGCGCTAGCTTTATCTGTTAGACCTACCATTTTTAAAAGAGATAGAGCTTTTTCATTAGCGGATTGAACCTTTTCACCTTTTACCTTAATAGGGGATATAGTTATATTTTCTAATACTGATTTATGAGGAAAGAGATTAAATTGCTGAAATACCATCCCCATTTTTTCTCTTAGTTTATTTATATTAGCCTTTTTATCAGTGATATTATTTCCTTCAAATATAATTTCCCCTGAAGTCGGTTCTTCTAGTAGATTAAGACAACGTAAGAAGGTAGACTTACCAGAACCAGAAGGGCCAATAATTACAACAACTTCTCCTTTAGTTATATGCTCATCAATTCCCTTTAAAACTTCTAGTTCTCCAAAGTTTTTCTTTAAATTTTTAACGTGAATCATTTCCTTTAAGTCTCCTTTCTGCATAAGCCATTAATCGTCCTAGAGTAAATGTTAGGATAAAGTAGCAGATTGCTGCTACAATTAAGGGCTCAAAGTTTCTATAGGTGGCACCTGTAACTAGCTTAGCACCATAAGTAATTTCGGCTACACCTATAGCTGATGCCATAGATGATTCCTTTATTATAGCCACAAACTCATTCCCAATAGCAGGTAAAATATTTCTTATGGCTTGCGGTAATATAATATGTTGCATGGCCATTCTTTGATTCATACCTAAACTTCTTGCAGCCTCTAATTGTCCTTTATCTACTGCATCAATTCCACTTCTTATTATTTCTGCCACATAAGCTCCTGAGTTAAGTGAAAGTGCTATTACACAGGCTACTAAAGGAGTAAGCTTAACTCCAAAGGAGGTTGTACCAAAATATACTATAAAAATTTGTAGTAATAAAGGTGTTCCTCTTATGAATTCTATATAAATAGAAGCTATAACCTTAGGAATAGGTACTTTTAATACAGATAACTTGGACCTTTTCATGAAGCAAAGAAGGGTTCCTAGGATTGCTCCAAATAGAACTGATAGCATTGCTACTAATAAAGTCCATTGAATACCTTCTATAAACACTGGATAATATTTTTCTAAAAACTTAAAACTTAAATTAGACATAGCTTCCTCCTTTGTAGCTAGTAAAAATTACTTGGCTGTAACCTCATCTTTACTTAATTTTATAGCTTCTTTATAAAACTCTTGTATTTTACCTTCAGATTCTAATCTTTCTAATGTTTTATTAACTGCTTCTAGTAAAGCATCTTGTCCCTTTGGAAGAGCTATAGCAGAACCACCACCGGAAGTATCATTAATTTTTTCTTTTGCAACAGCTAATTCTTCATGAACTATAGCTTGTATATCAGCTACTGGAAGTTCAACAATTACTGCATCTAAGTTTCCAGCTATTAAATCTTGAATTAAAGTTGGAACTTGTGCTAATAGCTTAACATCAGCATTTTCAATTCCCTGAGCTAAAGTGGCTTGTGTAGAACCATTTTGAGCTCCTACTTTTTTACCTTTTAAATCATCAATACTTTTAATAGTTTCAGAATTGTTTTTATTTATTAATATTCCTTGTTCTGCTTGAAAATATATATTTGAGAAATCTATAACTTCTTTTCTTTCTTCATTAACTGATAGTCCAGACACTCCTAAATCAATGATTCCATTTCTTGTAGCATCACAAATAGTGCTAAATTCCATCTCTTGAATTTCGTATTCTACACCCAAATCTTTAGCAATTTCACTTACTAGAGATATGTCTAGACCAACGGTTTTCTTTTCACCATTTTCCATTATAAAGAATTCATAAGGTGCGTAATCAACACTCATACCTACTTTTAATTTTCCTTCTTTTTTTATTTTAGATAGCAAGTCCACCTCTTCTTTATTACCGCATGCCATTAAAGATAGTGACATGGTACCTACCATAGCTAGTGCAAAAATTTTCTTTAGTATACCTTTTTTCATTATTGTATCCCCCTTGTATAATAAGGTAGTGTAAAATTTTTT